>JAIXQV010000039.1 GCA_027485535.1 Oxalobacteraceae bacterium
ATCCGGGCGACAGCGCGGTCAAGCATCGTATCGTCGACACGAACACCCAGGTCTCGCGCCAGTTGCATCTGAGCCCGGTTGACGATCAGACGCTCCAACAATTGCTTCTGAAGTAAATCGCGTGGTGGTACTTGCATATTCTGCCGACGCAGACGCTGCTCAATGATCTGGGTTCGATCATTTAGTTCTTTCATCGTGATCACATCAGTATTGACGACAGCGATGATAGCGTCGACCAGCACTGGCTGACGCGCCGAACGCGCAGCTTTATCTTGGGCATGGCCAGTAGATACGATCATCAGCATCAAGACAGTGATAAGGTGTCGAGTCCACAGGTGATACCGCGCGCTCGAATGAATCAAAGTAGTCATAGGTTTCTGTTGAAAGATCGTTGGGCTCGGAACATGCGTCATCATCACTGATCAGACTTTATTGTGTGGGTGTAGTTGCCGGCCCAAGCGACTGGTAACCAGGAATATTTAACCGAAGCGCTCGCATCGGATTGGTCCCTAACGACGATAGGCCATTAAACTCTAGTTGCAAAAAGGTCGTGTTGTTCACCACACCCGCAGCCGTCGGCACCCGTTGGCTCACCAAGCGGAAAATCCAGCAATCTGCCTGATGCTCGACACCATACAAGGATTGACCGACTCGGTTCTCGTCGATCAAGTAGTTAACTCTGCCTACACCATACCAGCGATCAGCGATCGGCCACTGGCCGGAAATATCAATCAGCTCATATTTGGTGTTCGGGATATTTGCCAAATTACGTGAGTCCTTGCGGTATTGAAGATTAAGCAACTTGAGGGGCTCTGGCTGCCAGTAGACGCCCACATTCAGTCGATTGATCTCACCACGCTCCTGGTTGTACTGAAAGTTTGCATCCAGTCGGGTTTCTCGGTTAACCCGTCCAGTCGCAAGCAGCAGGACATCTGATTTCTCGCCAGAGTTCGCTGCCAGATCATTACCAAGGCCGACACGTTGTTGCTCAAAATTGAAGCGCTGTGCAATCGCCAAACGCAAGCGCTCAGCGCCATCGGTTTCCAGGTAGCGCGAGGTCATCGCCAAGGTCAGCTGGTTGGCGTCACCAATACGATCATTACCGATGAAACGATTCTCGCGAAACACCATGCCATAACTGATATCTGCAATGGTGGTGTCGAAATTCGGGTAGAGACCACCGTTCTGCTCAACGTACGGGGTATACGTATAGTACGCGCGGGGTTCCAAGGTCTGGGTTGCGGTGCGACCGAAAAAGCTGGCGTCTCGCTCAAATATTAATCCGGAATCTAGTGACAGGCTGGGCACCAATCGGTTGGGTGCGTTCATCGTGCTCGCAGCAGAGCTATCGATCTGATTCAGGTTATACAGGGTGCCATGCGCAGAGACACTCGGAATCAAGAAATACCCCGGGGTTCGGAGATAGTTGTAGCTCAAGCGCGGATTCACAACCAATCGATCACCTTGAACCGCAGTGGGATGCGAAAAGTTAGTGTATTGCGAGCCAACCGTGAGGCTGAAGCCGGTGTCACTAAAATCAGAGTAGTTCAGATTAATCTGTGGCAAGCGGGCGTAGGGCAGCCCAATGGGTGCAGCGGGATCCTGCAATACTCGGAAGTCCGACAGCTGCAAAGTACCGCTCCACGGTCCGCCAGGGCTGTAGGACATAGTTGCCGTCTGCGGTAACAATCTGCGGTTGACCCCCGGTCGGTCGAATACATGGCTGAACGGAAAATCGCGTGCGTAGTTGTTATCGGAGACGTTGTTGTAGTCCAGCGCGAGCCCAAGGCCTGGGTAAACATTGTGGTTATGACGTGCACTTATCGCATAACGTAGCTGATCCCCATTGCCCGAATCGTTCATGAACTCGAAACGCGTCTCGCCCGCATATTGTCTTTCAAGATAACGAGCATCTGCGCCCAGCATCAATCCACGTGTCGACATATAACGCGGGAAAAGCGTCAGATCGCGGTTGGGGGCAATATCCAAGTAATACGGCGTTGTCAGCTGAACGCCCGTCGTCGTCGAGGTTGCAAAAGTGGGGGCTAGAAAACCTGATTGTCTGCTCTCGGCCAGTGGAAATGAGATGCTCGGTGTGCCCGCTACCGGCACGCCTTTGAATATCAGCACCGCATTACGCGCACGCCCAATACCTGCACCATCATCCAGGGTCAGCTTGCTGGCTTTGAGGTACCAATCGGGGTCGGGTCCGTTACAGGTGGTGTAGACACCATCGGAGATAGTCGCAACGTCCTCGGATTCGAAATCGATACGCTCGGCGTGACCTTGCGCATTCCGCTTCAGCAGGCGGTAAACAATGCTATCCATATAACCGATACCGGTATCGAGCTTCAGCTTGAGGGAATTTCCAGTGAAACGGTCACCGGCGCGCAATACCCGGACATCGCCACTCGCCTCTACCCGGTCATCAACGATGTCGTAATACGCCTGATCGGAGTTGATGACGGTCTGACCTCGCGTGACTTCAACCTGCCGCTGCAGGCGCAGCTCCCGATCGGGCCGACCAGAAATCTGCTCACTTTCGATCACTGTTGGCGCTTCATCCTGCCCTAATTTGCCGGCCAGCCAAGTCTGCTGGGCATAACTAGCGGGCGTGACTGCCACGACGCCAAAAAGCCAAAGCAGCGGAACCCGCTGGATTGCATGAAGGGATGTGGAAGGTGATCGCCGGGTCATCAAGAATTTTTATTCGGTCGTAAGCGCCGCCGGCGCGTGGCGAATCCATTATTATAGGGGAACTCGTTGGCTGCCCGAGCTCCTTGAGCGGCTGTCTTTCCCGATCTCTCCCCCATGAGCACCCCTGCAAACGACGATATCCGGCTGTCGCGACTGATCGACTGGCTTGCCAAACTTGAAGCACCCAAAACTTTGCCGGCCACCCTGCGCCCGGCCTCTTCAGATGCAAGCTTTCGGCGCTATTTCCGGGTCGACCTTGCTGAGGGCGGCACCCTGATCGCGATGGACGCACCGCCACCACAAGAAGACGTGCGGCCATTCGTCCATGTTGCGGGATTATTTGCCGCGACCGGGGTGACGGTCCCAAACATTATGGCGAGCGATATTGAACAAGGCTTCCTGCTGCTGTCGGATCTCGGCAGCACCACCTACCTCAAGCAGCTGAACCCAGATACTGCGCATAAGCTCTATCTGGATGCGATTGAGGCACTGGTGCAGCTTCAAGTGCACAGCGCGCCGGGTCAATTGCCTGAGTACGATCGCGAGCTACTGCACCGCGAACTGATGCTGTTCCCCGACTGGTACTTGAGCAAGCATCGGAATGCTGCACTAGATGATAAGCAGCGCTCAGATCTCAACGGTGTGTTTGATACGCTGCTCGCCAATAACCTCGCGCAAGCGCAAGTGTTCGTACATCGCGACTATCACTCACGCAACCTGATGGTGCTGCAAACCGGTAACCCGGGCATACTGGATTTTCAAGACGCGGTGTATGGCCCCATTACGTATGATCTGGTATCGCTATTGCGCGACGCCTACATCGAGTGGGATGAGGAAATGGTACTCGACTGGGCGGTTCGCTACTGGGAACATGCGCGCCGTGCCGGACTTCCTGTTGCCGCTGACATTGATATGTTTTACCGCGACTTCGAATTCATGGGTCTACAGCGTCACCTGAAAGTACTCGGGATTTTTGCGCGCCTCTATCATCGCGATGGAAAAGATGGCTACCTAAATGATATGCCGCTGGTCATGCAATACGTGCGCAAAACTGCTTATCGCTACAAGGAGTTTTCGCCATTGATAAGACTGCTTGATACGTTGGAAGAAAAGCAGACAGGCATAGGCTATACCTTCTGATATGAAGGCCATGATTTTCGCCGCGGGGCGTGGTGAACGCATGCGGCCACTGACCGACACCTGTCCCAAACCCTTGCTAACGGTACGTGGCCGGCCGCTGATTGTGTGGCATATCCTGAACTTGGTACGTGCAGGCCTCACCGAGATCGTGATTAATCATGCGCACCTTGGTCACATGATCGAAGAGACGCTGGGTGACGGTAGTCGATACGGTGCAGAACTGGTTTACTCCGCCGAGGGAAGCGCGCTGGAAACTGCGGGCGGTATCGCAAAGGCACGCCACCTACTCGGCGACTCACCATTCATCGCGATTGCTGGCGATATTTACTGCCCGCACTTTGATTTTAGTCAGGTGAAAGACGTGCTCGAGGAAAGCGACCCGTGGGGCAAGCCTTACCCGGTGGGCGAGCGCGACCTGGCGTGGTTATATCTGGTCAAGAATCCTGCGCATCATCCAGAAGGAGATTTTGCTTTGGCGAATTTCTCCATCAACAATCATGGCGAGCCACGCTATACCTTCTCTGGTATTGGCGTCTATCGTCCCGAACTGTTCGACACTGTCAT
>JAIXQV010000270.1 GCA_027485535.1 Oxalobacteraceae bacterium
TATGGACCAAAAGGTATCGGCGCGATGTACGTGCGTCGCAAACCGCGTGTGCGTATTGAGGCGCAGATGCACGGCGGCGGTCATGAGCGTGGCTTGCGCTCCGGCACCCTAGCCACCCATCAGATTGTCGGTATGGGCGAGGCTTTCCGTATCGCCAGAGAAGAGATGGACGCCGAGATTCCGCGCATCAAGGCATTGCGCGATCGCTTGGCCAAAGGGCTGATGGAGATTGAAGAAGTCTATGTGAATGGCGATCTTGACCATCGCGTGCCGCACAACCTGAACGTGAGCTTCAACTATGTTGAGGGTGAGTCCTTGATCATGGCGATTAAGGATATCGCGGTGTCATCGGGCTCGGCCTGTACATCGGCCAGCCTTGAGCCTTCGTATGTATTGCGTGCCTTGGGTCGCAGCGATGAATTAGCGCATAGTTCGATTCGTTTTACTTTCGGACGTTTCACGACTGAAGAAGATGTTGATTTCACGATCGATCTGCTGAAGAAGAAGGTGGGCAAGCTGAGAGAGCTTTCGCCACTGTGGGATATGTATAAAGAGGGAATTGATATTAGTTCCATCCAATGGGCAGCACACTGAGAACCTGCCTAGTTAGGCCGCTTGCGGCGTTGGCAGCATCTTGCCGTACGTCTTGTACTGTCTGCGATGCTGCCGCCTTGCCATCGACCTAACGAGACAGGTTCTAAACGCCTCTGGCAAGATTTGTCGAAGGCTTGGTGTAATTGAAATAGGAGTGAAAAATGGCTTATTCAGACAAAGTACTTGATCACTATGAAAACCCACGCAATGTCGGCGCGTTTGATAAGAGCGACGACACGGTTGGCACCGGCATGGTCGGCGCGCCGGCTTGCGGCGATGTGATGAAGCTGCAGATCAAGGTTGGCGCTGATGGCGTGATCGAAGACGCAAAGTTCAAAACCTATGGTTGCGGCTCGGCGATTGCATCCTCATCACTTGTCACCGAGTGGGTGAAGGGCAAGACGCTGGATGAAGCGATGGCGATCAAGAACACCCAGATCGCTGAGGAATTGGCGCTGCCACCGGTGAAGATTCACTGCTCGATTCTTGCCGAAGATGCGATCAAAGCGGCAGTCGCTGACTACAAGGCGCGCCACGGCGAGGAACAGAAGGCGGCTTGATTCGTCATCCCGGCGCAGGCCAGGATCCAGCCACTTTCAGGTTGAACGGAAATAGCGATGGCAATTACCCTAACCGAAAAAGCAGCCAAGCACGTGTCGCGCTACATCGAGAAGCGCGGCAAGGGCATCGGCTTGCGCTTTGGTGTTCGCACGACCGGCTGCTCGGGTATGGCGTACAAGCTCGAGTACGTGGATGAGTCGACCAATGACGACCAAGTATTCGAGTCGCACGGTATCAAGGTGTTTGTTGACCCAAAGAGCTTGCCTTACATCGATGGGACCGAACTCGATTTCGCGCGCGAGGGACTGAACGAAGGCTTCAAGTTTTACAACCCGAATGTGAAAGACGAGTGCGGCTGCGGCGAGCGCTTCCGCATTTGACGGTAGATGGTTGAAACGGTTAAAGGCCTGTTGTTGAACGACAGGCTTTTGTTTTTAGAGAGACATGGAAAACCACTTCGCGCTGTTCGGCATGACACCCCGCTTCACGATTGATGCGGCGGTACTGGATGCTGCGTATCGTGATCTGCAGGGGCGGGTGCACCCGGATAAATTTGCGGCAGCTACTGACGCCGAAAAGCGCGTTGCGATGCAATGGGCAACGCGCGCTAATGAGGCCTATCAAACGCTGAAAAGTCCGCTGAAGCGCGCGGCTTACTTGTGCGAGTTGAATGGGATTGATTTGGCGATCGAATCAAACACCCAAATGCCACCGGCGTTTCTGATGCAGCAAATGTCGTGGCGCGAGGCGCTTGAGGAAGCGCGCGATGCTAAAGATCTGGCTGCGTTGGAAGGTGTTGAATCTGAATTGCGTGCGGCGCGCGCGCAGCAGCTGGCGGACATCGCGAGCTTGCTCGACGATGCGCAGTTCGCCACAGCAGGCGAGCGCGTTCGGCAGTTGATGTTCATTGAAAAATTCGGCGACGAGGTCGGTCGCGCCTTCGAGGCACTGGAAGCATAAAAGAAAAAAAGTATAAGACCATGGCACTGCTGCAAATCGCCGAACCCGGCATGTCCACCGCACCTCACCAGCACCGGCTGGCAGTGGGTATTGATCTTGGTACGACCAACTCGCTGGTGGCTACCGTGCGTCACGGCATCCCCGAGGTACTAGACGACGAAGAAGGGCATTCGCTGCTGCCGTCGATCGTGCGGTATCTGCCGAATGGTCATGCACACATCGGCTACAAAGCGCAGGCGGCGCAAACAACCGACCCTAAGAATACGGTCGTGTCGGTCAAGCGCTTCATGGGGCGCGGACTGAAAGATATAGCGCACGCAGAGAATCTTCCGTACACCTTCATCGATGCACCGGGCATGGTGCAGCTGAAGACCGTTGCGGGCATCAAGAGCCCAGTCGAGATCTCAGCCGAGATACTCGCCACCTTGCGTCAACGCGCCGAAGATGCACTGGGTGATGACTTGGTCGGCGCGGTGATCACCGTGCCCGCGTATTTTGATGATGCGCAGCGACAAGCCACCAAAGATGCTGCCAAGCTGGCGGGATTGAATGTCTTACGCCTGCTGAACGAGCCGACTGCTGCCGCGATTGCCTATGGCTTGGACAACGGCTCTGAGGGCGTTTACGCCGTCTACGATTTGGGCGGTGGCACCTTTGATATTTCCATCCTGCGGCTATCCAAAGGCGTGTTCGAGGTGCTGTCTACCGGTGGTGATTCCGCGTTGGGTGGCGACGATTTTGACCACCGCTTGTTTTGCTGGATCATTGAGCAGGCCAATCTTGCGCCGCTGACGGATGAAGACACGCGCTTGCTGATGGTGAAAGCGCGCGAAGCCAAAGAGATTCTTTCCTCCCATGCTGAGACTCATATCGACGCGATCTTGAGCTCGGGCGAGGAAGTGCGGCTGACGATCACGGCAACCGAATTCGTTAACCTCACGCAGCACTTGGTTGGTAAGACACTCGCGCCATGCCGCCGGGCAGTCCGCGATGCGGGTTTGAGTGTGGAAGATATCGACGGCGTGGTGCTGGTCGGTGGCGCCACGCGTATGCCGCATGTGCGTAAAGCAGTCGCTGATTATTTTCAGACACTGCCCTTAGCGAATATTGATCCAGACAAAGTCGTTGCCTTGGGTGCAGCGGTGCAGGCTAATCTGCTTGCCGGTAACCGCGCTGCTGGTGATGATTGGTTGCTGCTTGATGTGATCCCGCTGTCACTCGGCATCGAGACCATGGGCGGCTTGGTAGAAAAAGTCATCCCGCGTAATTCAACGATTCCTTGCGCACGCGCGCAGGAATTTACCACCTTCAAGGATGGTCAAACTGCGATGGCGGTGCATGTCGTTCAGGGTGAGCGTGAGCTGGTGTCAGATTGCCGCTCACTGGCTCGCTTCGAATTGCGCGGTATTCCACCGATGGCGGCGGGGGCGGCAAGAATTCGTGTGACCTATCAAGTTGATGCTGATGGTTTGCTGTCGGTGTCAGCGCGTGAGCTTCATTCCGGTGTGGAGGCGTCGATCGAGGTCAAGCCTTCCTATGGATTGGGTGATGATGAAATCGCTCGCATGCTGCAAGACTCTTTCTCGTCAGCAGAACAAGACATGCAGCTGCGCGCGTTGCGTGAGGAGCAGGTCGAGGCCGAGCGTATTCTGATCGCGACCCAATCGGCACTTGATCAAGATGCCGATCTGCTATCTGCGGAAGAGCGCAGCAACATCGATACACTGATGTCGCAGGTGCGTAGCGCCGCGCAAGGGAATGAACACAGCATTATTAAAGACGCAGTCGAGGCACTGGCCAAGGCCACCGAGGAATTCGCTGCGCGCCGTATGGATCGAAGCGTGCGCTCTGTGCTCGCCGGTCGTAAGCTCGACGAAATCGCCTGAATCAAGGAAGGAAGCACTGTGCCCCAACTGGTTGTATTGCCACATGAAACGCTGTGCCCAGAGGGCGCGGTATTAGAAGTGCCGAACGGCACCACGATTTGTGATGCGCTGCTTGGTAGCGACATCGAGATCGAGCATGCCTGTGAAAAATCATGTGCCTGCACCACCTGCCATGTGGTGATTCGCGAGGGCTATAACTCGCTGAATGAGCCTGATGAGCGTGAAGAAGATTTGCTCGACATGGCCTGGGGTCTGGAAGCGACATCACGACTGTCGTGCCAAGCGGTCGTCGATGGACAGGATCTGGTGATCGAGATCCCGAAGTACACGATCAACCACGCGCGCGAAAATCATTGACCGTAGGAGAGGCCAGATGAAGTGGACCGACACGATACAAATCGCCGAGGCGCTGTTTGATACACATCCTGATATCGACCCGCTGACCGTCCGCTTTACTGACCTCCATCGCTGGGTGACTGAGTTGGAGGGCTTTACTGACGATCCGGCACGGTCCGGCGAAAAGATCCTCGAGGCAATCCAGATGGCATGGATCGAGGAGGCGAAGTAGGGTCGCTAGGCGTCAATCAGTGACCGTAGTCGTTGACCTTCCATCAAGCAGTCGCGAGTTCTGCTGACGTACGCTGTACTACCTTCGGTTCGCTCCATCCTTCGCCTTGCATCATGTCTAGCATCAGCTCGCGATGCTGCGCAAAGAATGCATACAGCGAATACGCGATACAGGCGGCTGGGATTTCCTCGAGTCCGCTGTCCACCAGTGACAGGTAAATCACGTCGCGCGCACTCGCGATCGCAAAGCGCAATGCTGCTTTCTCGAGCGTGATTCCAGGCGTTGGACAGCGCAGACCCTCGGCACCATTTACGCCATCGTCATCGCCAGAGGCGCATGAAGAAAGATTGCCACGACTACGTACGATGGCAGTATTCACCGCACCCTTGATGACGCTGGCTAAGGCGCCGACAAGCAGTGGGGCGAAATAACTCTCGAACTGGTCGCTTTTCATCTGCGCCCGCAGCAGATTCCCGAAGATTCCGCTGAACACAACGCTCGCAAAGGCATAGGGGAGCAGACCGATCAGGCCAAGCTTCAACTTACGTTCGAAAGACAGTCGGCTACGGTCGACACCCGGAGCTATGCGTTCGGTGCTACCTTTGAACAGCTCAATGGTGACGGCCTCCGCTAGGAGGGCGATCGTGCGCCGGCCCAGCTTACCGACGTCCGCAGCTCTTAATCCCGGTGTGTAAGCTACTACGGCGATGCTGGCGCCGTGGACTGCCACGACTACTGCCGGCACCAATGTATGGGCCAGCGGAGCATATCCCTCTCGATTTTCCATGGAGTGCTCTACATGGGACGCGCCAAAGGCGACCACACTGGTAGCGGCGACCATCAGACCCGGATAGCCGGAGCCATAGTAAGTGGCGGTACCAGCCGCAATGCCGGTAACTAGTCCTGCTGCTGCAGCGAGTGCCGTGCCGCAAGCGCCACCATTCGTTCTTGATGCTACGAAGCGGTAGCCGCATCCGCCAGCTGCCACACCCGTCATCACCGAAGCTGTGATCCGCAGGCCCGAGGCTGGGACGTTCGACAGCGCGATGAAGGTACCGGCATTCACGACCCTGCCCACACCATGCCATAGCAATTCCGCAGTACCACGCATCAAGCTCAATGAGGGCCAACTATATCCACAGGATGACGTCGAACACGTGTCGATATTGCTGTTAGTTCGCGAACGAGTATTTGGTACTACGGTTTCATTTGCACTGTTGGCGTCCGTCGAATCGGTGCTACCAGACGATTCGTCGGTTCGGCTTTTGAGTTCTGAGGCAGTGATACTGCTCTCTGGGGATTCGACAATAGATGATTCGCCGGATCGGCTTTCGAATTCGGAGACGGTAATGCTGCTGTCTGATGGTTCGACCACCGATGATTCGTACAGAGCGGTACGGGTCCGAGATGTCAATGCATGGCTCATACGGTGTTCCTACGGGAGCGACGCGCAGTGGGTAACACCGGGTTCGGCCAGATTCCGGTGTTCGTACAGTATTTTTTATGACAGAACAGTTACCGTTCAGTGACGTACACAAAAATATCGCCGAAAAAAAGCCCACGCGGTTTGGCGTGGGCTTTGGTAAAAATTCACTAGAAGCGCTTAGTCTTCTCGCCGCAAATGCGGGAACAGAATGACATCGCGGATATTCGGCGAGTCGGAGATCAGCATCATCAGTCGGTCGATACCGATGCCACACCCACCGGTCGGTGGCATACCGTACTCGAGCGCACGGATATAGTCAGCATCGTAGTACATCGCCTCATCATCACCCGCTTGCTTCGCCGCGACTTGCGCCTGGAAGCGTGCCGCTTGATCTTCGGCATCGTTGAGCTCTGAGAATCCATTAGCGATCTCGCGACCGGTAATGAACAACTCAAAGCGCTCAGTGATGTCGGGCACGGTATCCGAGGCTCTTGCCAGTGGCGAGACCTCCACCGGGTAGTCAATGATAAACGTGGGCTCCCACAGCTGCGACTCAGCGGTTTCTTCAAATAGCGATAACTGAAGTGCGCCAAGGCCAGAGATAACATGCGGCTCGACGCCAAATTTTTTCAGTTCAGCTTTGAGGAATTTTTCATCGCTGAGTTGCGTCGCCGTGTAATGTGGCGCAAATTTATTAATCGCCTGAAGAATTGTCATGCGATGGAAGGGCTTAGAAAAATCCAGCTCACGCCCTTGGTAAGTCAGCTGCGCAGTGCCGTGCGCATCGATAGCTGCCTGACGGATCAGCGCCTCGGTGAAATCCATCAGCCAGCGATAATCTACATACGCGGCGTAGAACTCCATCATGGTGAATTCGGGGTTGTGCCGGGGTGATACGCCTTCGTTGCGGAAATTTCGGTTCACCTCAAACACGCGATCGAAGCCGCCTACTACTAAGCGCTTCAGATAAAGCTCGGGCGCGATACGCAGATACATTTCCATATCAAGCGCATTGTGATGCGTGATAAAAGGCTTGGCCGCCGCACCGCCGGGGATCACGTGCAGCATCGGTGTCTCGACTTCCATGAAGCCTTCTTTTTCCATGAAGCGTCGGATCGAGGCAATGGCCGCAGTGCGCGCCTTGAAGGTGCGGCGCGTTTCTTCGCTCATGATCAGGTCAACGTAGCGCTGACGGTACTTGGTTTCCTGATCGACCAGTCCGTGGAATTTGTCCGGCAGGGGGCGCAGCGACTTGGTTAGCAGACGCAGCTTGCTGACCTTGACCGTGAGTTCACCGGTTTTGGTTTTGAACAGCGTACCCTCGGCACCGAGAATGTCACCGATATCCCAGTGCTTAAAAGCCTGATGTAATTCCTCACCGACACCGTCGTTCGAGATATACAGTTGAATCCGACCATCGGCTCGCAATCCTGAGGCATCTTGCAGTGTGGCGAACGACGCCTTGCCCATCACGCGCTTGAGCATCATGCGTCCGGCAACGACTACTTCGACATTTTTTGCTTCAAGCGCTTCGCGCTCGCTGTCGCTATGCTGCGCATGCAGGTCGGCGGCTTTGTGCTGAGGATGGAAGTCATTCGGGAAGGCGACGCCTTGCTCGCGAAGAGCGGCGAGTTTTGCGCGACGCTCCGCGATAATGGCGTTCTCGTCCTGCTCGGGCTGTATCGATTCGTTTTTATCAGTCATTATATTTTTTTGAAGTGACGTGGCGTTGGGTCAAACACCCTGTTTCAGTGAGGCGGCGATAAAGTCGTCGATATCGCCATCGAGCACCGCTTTGGTGTTGCCCGTTTCAAAGTTAGTGCGCAGGTCTTTGATGCGCGACTGGTCGAGCACATAAGACCGAATCTGATGGCCCCAACCAATATCCGTTTTGGAGTCTTCGAGTTTCTGCTGCTCGCTCATGCGTTTACGCAGTTCGAGTTCATACAGCCGTGA
>JAIXQV010000055.1 GCA_027485535.1 Oxalobacteraceae bacterium
ATCCATACGCGTTTTACCCGTGGCCAGATTTGCCGTGCTACCGACCCTCGGGTGTGTGCGCAGTGCCGCAGCGAACGGCCCAATCAATTACAACGCATGGTGTCAGCGAGTGCTGTACGCCAGTTTCGGGCGCAAGTGGCGATTGGATTCAAGCGTCACAAGACGGTATTCGTCTCTGATTTTTTACGACGGAATGTAGCGCGGACACTAGGTCCCGGCCCCTGGGGCGTTACCGTACATAACTTCATCGACACACATCATATAGAGGCTGCGCGAAATATCACCGGCAAAAGAACCACCGATAAATTAACCAATGATGACCGCTTACGGGTATTCATCGCCGCCAAGCTCTACCCCGCAAAAGGGGTGGCGCAGTTTCTTGAGGCACTCACGTCTTCACAGCATCAGCGATTGCATATCCGTGTTGCAGGCGATGGTCCAGACGAGAATGGTCTTCGCGCACGCTTCCCGCAGGTGGATTTTCTTGGCTGGTGTAGCGGTGCCGAGAGCTTGAAGCTAGCCGCTGCTGCCGAGGTTATTGTGGTGCCATCGATTTGTGAAGAGGCATGTGCATCTACCATCATCGAAGGCCTGCTGCTCGGGAAAACCGTCTTTGCGCTAAATCTCGGTGGTACGCCTGAATTACAGATCTATGAATCCGCCCCGATGCAGTTGCGACTCTATCCCGATATGCCAGCAATGGTGGCTGGCTTGCTCGCGTTTCAGCCCCACTCCGACTTCGCACTTTCACCACGCACACCGATTGGCAGCGCTGAGGCCGCGGGTCGCTTGCTAGCGCTGTACCGTTTGCCACCCGGACCCATCACTCACTGAGAACTATCGCTATGCCCTATCCCACTATCTCGGTGATCACCTGTACTCGCAATAGCGAGCCCTGGCTGGCAGACTCCATTACCTCGGTACTGAAGCAGAGGTCGGTGTCAGTAGACTACATCTTTGTCGATGGCGGATCCAGCGATGGCACGCTAGAACGCATACGTTCGTTAAAGCGACCTTACACACTCATTGAAAACATGCAGGGTGGTATCAGCGAAGCGATGAATGCCGGTATTGAAGCAGCGCGTGGCGAGATTATTGCGCACCTGCACTCGGATGACTTTTATTTGCATGACGATGTCTTGCACACCGTAGCAAAAACATTCCAGCAATACCACTGTCGTTGGCTGTACGGTCGCACGATGCGCTGCATTGATGGTCACTTGTTACCCGAGGGCTTCGTCGCGCCAGCGTTCAGCCAGGCGCAGCTCCTGCGTGGAAACTTCATCCCGCATCCCGCTACCTTTATGACACGCGAGTTGATCTGGCGCGCCGGTGGATTTGACCCGCGCCTGCGCTACGCGATGGACTATGACTTATGGCTGAGGCTCTCACACTTGGCAACACCAATTGCCTTGCCCCAGCCGCTAGCTGCATTTCGCGAGCACGCCGGTAGTCTCTCGACGCGTGAACGCGCACAAGCGATGCGCGAAGATCTGAAAGTCAGGCTAGCGCATACCGGTATCGATCCCATCGCGCGCGCCATGCACCTGCTGCGATATGCAGTACGGCGCCAGCGCGCAAAATTAGCCACACCCGAGGTCGTTCATGCGTGACTTTGCGCTGATTCTTGCAACTGTCGGCCGTACGGTCGAGCTCAACCGATTATTCGATACGCTGGCGGCGCAAAGCTATCGAGATTTTGAGGTCATCGTGGTTGATCAAAACTCTGATGATCGGCTGCTGCCGATACTGCACCGGGCGCGCTATCTGGGCCTGATATTGCGACACCTGCGGCACTCGCCACCGAATCTGGCACTGGCCCGTAACGCCGGCATCGCCGCCGCTGATGCGCGCTGGATTGGCTTTCCGGATGACGATTGCTGGTATCAACCACAAACGCTCGCGCGAATTGCGCTACGCACACGCCGATTCGATCGGCCGCAGGGTATTGTCACGCGTTGGGTAGAGCAGGATCCTGCGCATACGCCAGCGGCATTGAGTTGGGAGCGTTCATCACGTTTTCGTGATCTTCCGGTATCGTCAATCACACTCTTCTTTCATCGCGAACTACTGGAGCGCATTGGTGGCTTCGATGGACGGCTAGGTGTTGGCCAATGGTTCGGCGCTGGCGAAGAAACCGACATCGTGCTGCGCGCGCTGCGCGCGGGTGCACGACTCGTATACGAACCCGGTGCACTGGTACATCACCGTATAGATACGACGAGCAGCACGCCTAGCCTTGTGATGCGAAGCGCTGCGAAGACGCGCGCTCGAGGTACTGGCGCTATGTATGCCAAGCACCGGCTCCCGTTGTGGGTCATTGCACGAGGCTTGATGTCACCACTCATCAAGCCGCTAGCGCGCGGACAACTCGGCCCACAGCTGGCGCATGGCGCAGCGATCACTCAAGGGCGCTGGCAGGGTTGGTTGCGCTGGTGGTCATTGCACGGGGCCGATACCGCGCGTACCTTATCTGATAGCGCTATGCTGCGTCGCCAATGAGTGCACTGCCGCGCTTCTCTATGTCGGTGGACGATGGCCACCCGCTTGATCTGCGCATGGCAGATCTGCTTCAATCGCATGAAATAAAAGCGACTTTTTACCTACCCATAACGAATCAGGAAGGTGCGCCCGTACTTTCGGCTGCCAGTATGCGCGAGCTGTCACGATCATTCGAAGTTGGGTCGCATACTCGTTCACACCGATTTTTGAATACTCTGCACGGCGCCGAGGCCTGGCGAGAGATTATCGACGGTAAGCAGCAGTTGCAAGACCAGCTCGGCGAAGAGGTAGAGGGCTTTTGCTACCCTGGTGGACGCTACCACCACCTGCACAAGCTACAGGTACGCTCGGCCGGCTTTCGCTACGCTCGTACGACACAAAATCTGCGTATCGACCTGGAATTTCCATTGTATGAAATGCCAACGACTGCGCAGTTCTATCCGCATACGCGCTCGGTATTCTTTCGTAATTTCATCTCGCAGCGGCATTGGCGTAAACGTAGCGAAGCACTCAGCGTCTCACTTGCTTCGGACGACTGGTTGATTCGACTTCAAACCTTGCTGGATCTCGCCATCGAGCAACGTGGCGTGTTTCATTTGTGGTGTCACTCGATTGATATTGAAAAGCTTCAGCTGTGGAATCAACTCGATGACTTTTTATCTCGCGTTACACGCCAGATTGGAAAAGATCAACGCGTGCACAACCGTGATCTGATCGCAGCAGGATCCGACGTCTCTACCGTGGATAGTAGTCAGTAATCGTAGCAAGATGTATTTGATGTAAAGGCATTCAATGCCAAGAAATTCAATAGCGAGGAACCTCATGCAAAGTGAATCAATGACCAGCGATTCAATACCCAGTGATTCGATGACTACTCATTCAGAGGCAAGAATCAATCGGGTTACGACGACGATTCTGGGTACCCGGATTGATGCGCTCTCATGGGAACAACTGTTAGGCCGTATCGTACGCTGGGCCCAAGCGGGACAGTCTCGAATGATCTGCCTTTGCAATGTGCACTCGGTGGTCAGCGCCCAGCATGATGCAGCGCTGGCAAACGCACTAAAGCAAGCGGATCTCAACCTACCTGATGGCGCGCCTATCGCATGGCTGATGCGGCAACGTAGCTGGCCGGAGCAGCAGCAGCTATCAGGGCCTGATCTGATGTGGCAGCTGATGCGAGAAGCAGAAAAATTACAACTCTCTGTGTTTCTGATGGGTGCAACGCCAGCTACCTTGAGTCGCCTCAGGGGGGTGCTAGGTAATGCATTCCCGCAGCTGATGATTGCCGGTAGCCTGTCACCCCCTTTTCGGCCGCTTAGCGAGCTTGAACAAGGCGGCTTTGTCGATCAAATCAATCGCTCCGCTGCGGGCATCGTGTTGATCGGGCTGGGCTGCCCCAAGCAAGAAATCTGGATGGCAGAATATGGCAATAAGATTAGCGCGGTCATGGTGGGTGTTGGCGCAGCCTTTGATTATCACGCTGGTAGCTTGCGCCGAGCGCCACCTGCCTGGCAGCGTATCGGTCTTGAATGGTTATACCGTCTACTGCAAGAACCGCGCAGACTTGCGCGACGTTATCTGCTGACGAATACTCTATTTTTGCTGGCGCTGCCGGCTGAGCTTTGGCGATCGCGACAGCGCTGATCGCGTGGCGTCTTGCTCGTCTGCGATTCGTGATCGCCAAGCGGTGATATCCAGCATACCCATGCCCTCGACTTCGGCAAATCGTTTCGGTGGGTTCTGGTAGTCATTTGCGCTAAAGTCGGCAAAGCGTTTGACATAGGCACTCCCGTGTCGGCTCCAGAGTCGATAGACCGGCACCTCGCCCGGACTGCTGAATTGATTTTGATAGACCTGATTCCCTGAAATACTCGCAAATGGTGCGGTCTCGTTAAATAAAACATGCTCATGCCGGTTGCTGATGAACCGGTTTGCCACAATTTGATTATCAAACGCGTTGTGCAGCTCGATACCGCCGCCGTTGTTCTCAAGATGATTGGCGTATACCCTGACGCCGTTAGCAAAATCATCGAGATAGATGCCGTGGGCGCTACGCCCAGCAAGACCATTGACGCGGTTGCGCTCGATCACTGTATTCAAGCGCTTCCGGTCCCGCGCAAAGGTGTAAATACCGCCACAATCCGACAAACGCAAGCAGGCGCGCTCTATCACGTTATCTGATACTCGCGCGTCGCGAAACACCCGGATACCAATATAGGCGGCATCGCGGATCTGGTTACGCTCGACGAGTACATCGCGTGCTGACTCGAACACGATCACGCCTTTTGACCGTCGTGGCATGCCAAGCATGCCAATACCTTCGAACTTGCTATCGCTGACTGAGATTGCCCGCGCATCGTCGTCTGCACGTACGCCGTGTTGCTGACTGCCTTTCACCCACAGGCTTTGCACACGTGCGCCATGCCCCAGCAATAGCGCTTCCTCAGCGCTATTCATGATCTCGGTATCGCGCACCACCAGATTTTGGCTACCGCTGCCATCAATACCGACACTCGCGCCGAAAATTCGAACGTCAACGATCGTAACGGCCTGCGATCCGCGTGCATCAATCGCACGTGAACGCGGTGATGCCCAGGCACGGCCCTCGGGTGATTTACCATCGCTCGGCCACACATACAGCAAACCATCATGCCACGCCCATTCGCCGGGTGAATCCAGCATCCAACGCATGCCTTCAAGGTAAAACTCGGTCTCCGGCAGCAAGCCGAAGCCTTCATCATCACCCGGCGCCAGTGTCAATAAACCCGCTTGGTAGCCGGCTACTGCACGGCTTTGTATCAACCAGTCTGCTGCGCGCCAGATAACACTCGCGTGGCTGAGATCATCAGTGGGTAAACTAACCCGTAGCTGTTGAGGCGACTGCCGTTTACCCTTGAGCCAAGGGGAGGAGGAATTCGGGTGGTGTGCCAGCGTGATGAAGTCATCACCCAGTTGCAACTGCGATGGCCTGAATGATGCGCTGGCAACCCAAACCTGTGGCTGACGCGGATCGCGCGCCCAGCCCTTGATCGGGACTGCCGGCGTCAATGTCGCTTTGCCACAGCTTCCTGCCGTGCGAACTGTGACGTGACGAGCATGAACCAACTTCAATTCGCCGCTATACACAGCACCACAATCCAGCCATAGCGTCTCATGATCGGGCACCACAACCGGCATCGGCCGTATCGTCTGAGCGTTAGCGCATAGACTTGATAAGTACAGGAGAAGTAAGACTGGGTAGTGCGCCATGTTCTACAGAATCATGGCGCAGTCAGCGCGAGGCGCTTTACAGAAAAACAAAAAAAGGCCAGCACGAAGCTGGCCTATCAAGCATCCGGCATCACCGGATGGATTCACCCACCACCAAAAACTTAGCGGATTACAACTTCCAGGCCCGTACGTAATTGACTTCGTACGAGTTGGCGATACCTGTCGGCGTGGTGTTGTCTGGCTGCCCGGACGCACTGCCATACCAAAGGTCGAGCATGAGGTACATCGGGTCAGGCATGGCCACCGCTTTGCTGTATACCGCCTTGCCATCGAAGTAGAAGGTTTGCATACCCGCTTCCCACTTCAGCGCGTATTTATGAAATGCCGCAGACAAGTCACTGGTCACCATGGTCTTGGTACCGCCCAGCTGGCCAGCATCAATCCAGATCGTTGCTGCATAAGCAGTCGGATGGAAGTTAGCGTCCGACCAGCCGCTGTTCGGCCCGCCACCGGCATACGCTTCCATGATGTCGATCTCAGGACGCCGGGTACCGATATGGTTGAATAACCAGAACGCAGGCCAAGTACCTTTACCGATGGGAAGCTTGGCTTCGATTTCAAAGAAGCCGTAGGTCTGGTAGTACTTGCCATCAGTATCAATGGTGCGATTGAAGAATTTGCCGGTAGCATCGCGCTGTGGCCAAATTTTCAGGCTACCGTTCGATACCGCGTAGTTCTTCGTCGGATTGGACGCCTCGTACCAAATCTTGTCGTTCCACTTGGCCGTATCAAGCGCAGTACCAGTGAATTCATCAGCGAACAGCATGGTGAACGTGCCGCTCTGACCAAACGGCTGCGGATTGACAGTCGCGGTTGAACCCGTAGAGGTACTGGTTGAGCCCGAGGTGCTAGTTCCAGTGGTGTTTCCAGTGGTAGTTCCTGTGGTGGTTCCAGTGGTACTCGTGCTGCCAGTTGTCGTGCCACCAGTAGCGGTACCCGTAGTTGTGCCGCCGGTTGTTGATGTCGCTGGGGTGGTGCTAACTGTTGCAGTTTGTGCAGCGCCGTTTGCTAACTTGGTGCTTGCGCTTGCTGATACGAGGTTGCCATTGGCATCGAGGGTGTACTGCGCAGTTCCGGAGCCAGCGCCACAAGCGGTCAGCATCACTGATACACCCGTTAAGGCAGTCAGCGAAAGCGCACGCATGGCGGTGACGTCAAATGACACTTTTAACATCAAGTAGTTCTCCCACGTAAATTTTGTGATCCCAAACACGAGATCGCATACAAGTGCTTGTGTCAGAGCATTGCTTTACGAAAAGAGTTCAAAGGAGAATTGAAAAAGTTTTTCTGCGGAAAGATTTGCCAATGAACGTGGCAAAGGAAAATCTGTGAGCTACAGCGCCTAGGCAGTAGAAAGCCGCCTACTTATTCAGCGAGGAATAAAGGTGAGGAATAAAGGCGAGCGATGAAGAGGATTTCTAGCGTAGAGCGATCGAAGCACGTGATCGAAGCACGTGATCGAAGCGCATGACCGAAGCGCGTAATCGAAGCGCATGATCGAAGCGCTTGATCGAAGCGAGTGATCGAGGCGCGTGAGCGACGTGCCTAATCGTAGTAAGTAGTTGGAGCGATGGATTAGAGCGAGAGATCGATGCTTTTTTTAACCCGATGCGCTGACCGGAAAAACAGTAGTACCGTAATCAATCATCGAAGCATCAATCGGTGCACTACTGGGCGTTTTCAACTCCGCCACCATATGTGTCGCGAGGCGCAGGGCTAGCGCAGCGATCGTAATGGTGGGGAAATTAGCGCCTGCCGTCGGAAATACCGAGCTACCCGCGATATAAAAATTCGTGTATCCATGTACTTTGCAATCGCGATTCACGACACCTTTGCGCTCATCATCGTGCATGCGCGTCGTTCCCATATGGTGCCAGGTACCTTCGGGCTCAAAGCTGCTCGGCCAACCAGATTTTTCTATCTCAGGTAATGCACTGACCTGCGCAATATCTCTTTCTTGCAAGGTCTGGCTGATCAGAGCAAGGGTTTTGTCGGCGGTACGTCTCACCAGAGGATCTAGCTTCCAACACACCTCCACTCGCGGCATGCCAAGCGCATCGCGCTGTGTGATGGATAGGCTAACGCGGCTATCCGGATCGGGCAGCGGCTCAATAATCAGCTGGAAGCCTACATTGCGAATCAAGAACCGTGGGTGGAACAACCGTGTGAAGCCATACAACCATGTATTCAATGGGTCACGCGCCATGATCAGCGCGTCACCGCTCAGGGTATGTCCCGGCTGATCTTTTTTCAAAAGTGCCTGCTTGACACGAAACAGTGCTTTAGCGCCATCACTGCCCTCTCCCGGAAATTCCGAGCAAAAACACACACGTGCATTCAGTACGCGCTCGCGTTCCATCGCCTGGGGTGTCAAGGCGAGCTGCGAAGCAATATGCTGACCATGTGCAGCTACCACCTTGTTCATGTAGTGATACTTGATGTCATACAGCTTGTTACGCGACCACTGCGGCTTGAACGCAACCTGACCAACGACCATGCGTGGGTGATCCATAAAATATCGCCCAACCAGATCATGCTGATTACCAATGCCCTGACCAAATACCCGGTTCGAGGCAAGTAGCAAGCGAGCATTCTCTATACCCCCACTTGCCAGCACAAACAATCGCGCCGCAACGGTCATTCCCTTGCCGTTGAGCGTCTGTACCCGAACTTGTTTGATTCGCATTCCCAGCGGGTCAGGCACCAGCTCGGTCACATTTGCATATAAAAACACTCTTACATGGCGCGCTAGCTTGAGCTCCTGACGGTAATGTTTACCGAACCGTACGGGCGGACTAAATTGCGAGATGGTGTCGCGTACATCACCGTCGCCTAGTGGTAGCCTCCGTACATCTTTGCGCGCTATCGCTTGCTCCCAGTAGTGGGGCTCAAAGTTAATCGGACCCAACTTGAGCAGCTCATGAGTACGTGCGTAGTAGGGCGTCAACTCGTCAAGCCCAAATGGCCAACCGCTATGCGGTATCCATTCACGCTGCTCAAAATCCCAGGCATCCAGCGGCCGGCTCCAACCACCCCAGCAGTTGCTGCTACCGCCTAGAAATCGTGCTCGACAACCATCGGCGAATTGATAATTGATCCCGGTGGATGTACCTCGGTACAAGTCACGGTGAGCGTCGTCGGGCTCAAATCCACCGCTCTCCAGTACACAGGTATCCACACCTGCCTGCTCCAGCTCGCGCGCAATCGTCAACCCAGCCACCCCGCCGCCGATAATGCAGACGGTGACGATCAGTGCTTTGCCGTCGCTAATCTGGCGTGTGTCGATGAACATGAGATTCCTTTTGCGAACAGATTTAAATCAAGGCTGACGCTGACGCCGCACCCATGCACGCGCTGATGCCAGCGCATGCGCCACCAAGTCGCCCGGCCGCTGTATGAATGCGGACAGATCTCGAAACACGAACACTTGCGCAAGTGCCTCGCGCTCACCGCCGAGTCGAGTCTTATAGTCATACCGACCCCAAAGAAAATGAAATTGCTGACACCCTTTGGCGATGGCATCTTCAATCGTCAGAGCACAGCACAGCAGCCCAAGCCGTAAATCATCGTAGGTAGGATCATGGGCAATCACATGCATGAAAACCTCACCACCTACCGACGTGCAGAGCAGCCCGGCGCATGGTTTGCCATCGATCTCGATGATGGATAACTGCCCGCGCTCAAGCATGATCTGGCAGATCTGGTGCTCTTCCATAGCGCTCATACCGAAACGCTTACCCTTGACCTGCATACGTGCTCGGTTGAATTGAATGATCTGCTTGATCTGCGCAAGATTGAATTCATTGGTACCCAGCGTACGAAATGAAAATGTCGGCATACGCTGTTGCGCTCGTCGGAGGTAGTAACGCAGCTTCTCACGCGTGCGCGCGGATAAGGAGCGATACCACTGATCTGTACTAGCGGGGAGTTTTAGCCGATAGTCATCCGATATGTCTGCCGATAAGCCTATGTATTGCTTGGGCAGTGCATCGATCTTGACGGCACGAAGGCGAATCACGCGAAGCTTGGGATACAGCCCAAAGACAGCCTCTGCAAAATCGCCGAGCACCTGTTCTGAGAGTACAAATACCTCATTCAAAACCCGCACGTGATCGTGATAGCGATCGAACAGAATGACTGCCGATATACAGCCATCACGCCGCGCTACCCAGGCTTCGATCCGCGGCGTCAAGCTACCGGATATCCTGAGCTGCGATTCAGTGCAATAGCTACTGCGGTAGCAGCGCTCCAGCGCCGGCCAAATATAGTCGGGTAAAGGCCAGCGATGAAATTCCGTCGCAAGGCCGGGATCTTTCGCGCGTGCGAGCCGATGAATATCGATCGCGGGTACGGATGGCTCGCCAGTAAGCGTCTGATGACTCATGCGTCCGCCGTTGTGCGTTTGTCGTCAGGGGAGTAGCCGATCTGACGGAGTTTTCCGTAGCCATAGTGCTTGCCGTAGCGGTATCCACTCGCATCCTCGGCAAGGTCATTGAATACCATGCCTTTCGCAGCGAGACCTGCGCGCGCCAGTCGTTTCAGTGCCTCGGCGATTTCACCCGGCAAGGTACGGCCTGCACGTGCGGCGAGCAAGATAGCGCCCGCATGCGTGCCCAGTACCAAGCTATCAGCCACCGCCAACAATGGCGCGGCATCAATCAGCACTAGGTCGTACTGCGGTGCAAGCTGCTCCAGCATGCTGGTAAGTTCTGGGCGTAGCAGTAGCTCAGCTGGGTTCACCGGCAAGCTACCGGTTGCAATGAAATCAAGATTTTCCAGCACCGATGGACGAAGCGTGCGCTCGATAGGCGCGCCACTGAGCAAGTCAGCCAAACCATTTGCCCGCTCACTGTGAAAGTAACGGTGGAGCTGTCCATCTCTCAAATCACCGTCAATCAGTAGCACGCGCTTTCCGGCAGCCGCCATGATGGCCGCCAGATTCACCGATAAAAACGATTTTCCGATGCCTGCGGTCGGGCCGGTGATCAGCACAATGTTATTACTGCTTTGCTTCATGCAGAACTGTAGCGCGCTTCGTAAATTGCGTAAGCCTTCCACGGCGACATCCATACTAGCGACCCGTGAGAGCAGCGGTAGCTTGGTCGGATCACGGCTAGCTGCTACCAAGTTCTGCTGTATCTGGCTATGTGGAATGCTGGCATAGA
This sequence comes from Oxalobacteraceae bacterium, assembly GCA_027485535.1. Classification (GTDB taxonomy): domain Bacteria; phylum Pseudomonadota; class Gammaproteobacteria; order Burkholderiales; family Burkholderiaceae_D; genus Pernthalerella. Next base: position 10,941 of record JAIXQV010000055.1, read on the forward strand.
TCGGCAAGCCGAACATACGCTCAAGCTGCTCCGGGTCATCGACGGTACGACGAACCGACCGTCGCAAGAAGGCGAGAGTCATGCCAATACAGAGTCCAAGAAACATCGCGACTGCAATAATGCGTGGGCGATTTGGTGTCACTGGCTGATCGGGCCGTTCAGGTACATCAATCAAACGTACATTACTGGTCCGCGCAACCCTGATCAGTTGCAGTTGCTGCGCCGAGGTGATGAGTGCGGTGTACAGCTCGCTATTGACCTTCACCTCGCGAGCCAGTCGCACCATCTCTTGCTCCAGCAGTGGTAATTGCCGAAGCTGGGTTGCGGTATCGCGTAGCTCTTGTGCCAGCTCTCGCACTTGCTGGTCAATCGCGGCCACTGCGGGATGCGCTGCGGTATAACGTGACAGTAGCTCAGTTCGCTTTTGCTCTAGCTCGATTTTGCGTATGCGTGCCGCCGATGATCGTTGCAAGTTGAGCCTACCCTCTTCCCCAACGTCGACTGCTCCATGCGCATTACGGAATGCGTTATAGCGGGCCTCCGCTTGCTCCAGCTGTTGCTTGACCTCGGGTAGTCGCTGATTCAAATAGGCCAGCGAGCGATCAGCCTCCTCGGTACGACGCGCGCCATTTTGCGCAAGATACTCACGGCTAATCTCAGTCAGTAGCCGATAGACCTCAACTGCGCCGCCTCCCTTCAGCGTTGCCACAATCACGCCAGACTGCTTGCCAACCTCCTGAACATCCATTGCTTTCTGTACTGCCTCGATCGCCACAACACGTGATCGAGAGACCAGTGAGAATCGCGTGCCTGCCGCACCCACCAACTTATCAATGCGCAGATCGAGCGGTCCATACGCCGTGATCTCGCTTCGGCTTTGTCCGGTACGGCCTTCGATACTAATACCGCTATCGGCATCACTCAGCTGATAACGACCACCGTCCAATACACGTAAGGTGAATGCGCGATTCTCAAGATACTCCGGCACATCGAACACGCCGACCTCGATGCGCTCACCACCCCAGGCGTATCCACCCAGCCCACGCAGCGCGGGCACAAAATCGGCAAGGCCTGTTGCTGCGATCAAGCCACCGATGATGGGGAAACGCTCGGGCCGCACACTCACATGTAATCCTAGCCGATCAATCGCACGCGCAATCACTAAGCGCGAGCGTAAGAGCTCGACTTCTGCCGCTGCAGCCGTTTTGTAGTCGATGATGGCGCCTGCTTCGCCGATAATGTTTTTCGGATCACGCTGCCCCTTCTCTTCGACCTGAACCATCAGGCTGGTCTCATATACCGGTCGAGCGGTGAAGGCATACAAGGTGCCAAGCAGCGTGACGATTAACGTCACCCAGCCGATCATCCATGCATGACGAAGCAAGACGTCAAGGTAAGCACGCAGCTCGGTGGTGTGATCATCCGACAAAATAAGGGGCTGTTCGCCCGCATAGCTCAGCTGCAGAGGTGGTTGCGGCATTCAGTCAGTTTCCGGGAGTTAGGTCGAGAAGGCGTATCAATCAACGTCCGGGCGGCGGCGTGGTGGCAATCACTGCCGTCGGTAACGAGCCGGGAATCATTGCGCTTACCGTACGGCTCCAGTTGGTGAGTGGGGTCGCGGCGACATACACCACATCCTTCGGTTGCAACTCGAAGCCCTCGGCAACCGCCAGTGCACCGGGAGCGTTGGCATCCAACTGGTAGACACGCGATGCGCCGACCGAGCGCCTCACCACATAGACCTTACGCGCATCACCGGTCACGGGATTGATGCCCCCTGCTTCGCCCAAGGCCTCATTCAGGGTAAGCCGCCCATTACGCATCGGGAGTGCGCGAGGTGAGCTAACTTCACCCGACAGAAAAACCTTGTTATCGTCGCGCGACATGACCCGTACCAGATCGCCATTGGCGAGCATGATCAATGCAGGATTGATGCCACGTTGTACCAGCTGCGGCAAATTAATGGCGTACGTCTTATGTTCGCGGGTAAGAAGAATACGGCTCTGATCTGCTAGCGGGTTCATGCCACCCGCACGATTGATAGCCTCAGTCAGCGTCATGGGCATATCGTTGACGGGCTGCACACCTGGCAGCTTGACCTCGCCGTCGACATACACACGCTGACTGCGGTAGTGCTGCACCTTGAGCGTAACCTTGGGATCACGCAGATAGGTCGCAAGTCGCTTCGTTAGTAACGCATGGATCTCACTCGGTGTCAGACGCGCGACCTTGATACGGCCCGCGTAGGGAAAGTCCAGCATACCGTTCTGGTCGATCTCGAAGCCGGAGCCGGGTTGCATCGGGCTGGCAGCAACACCAATCGCTCCCATACCCGCAGCGGGCAATGGTGGCAGCATAGTTGCCGACAACTCCGGGTGATCCCAGACGACGATACTGAGCACATCACCCGCACCAACCCGATAGGGCTGCGCGGGCTGCATCAGCACACTGATATCTTCCAGTGCGCGTTGCTCGCGTTCGTGCTGCTCTGACTTGACCAAAGTGGGTGTGATCAACTCGATCGCAGGATTGACTTCTTTGGACTCTTCGCCGTCGACTGCACTGGCCTTGGAAAACTGTATGCCGGGTGCCATTGACGAGCAACCCGTAACAACAATCGCGCAAGATATCGCGCAAGACAGCGCGACAAAGTACCTCAGCCTATAGCAGCGCATCATCACTCCCCACGAACGCTAACGTGGGGAGGACTCTACGTGGGCTAAGACCGCTGATGCTTGACGGTACTCAGCCTTCTCGCAGGGTGAGTATGGGCGGTCTCGATAAGACGCGATGTAAGCCGAACCAGCCACCTGCCAAGGCGCTAGCCACACCCAAGCCGAGGCCTGCTAGGAATACCGTCGGACGGAAAATCCATTCAACATCCAGCACCTGATGCGCTAACACCCAGCCGACGGCGGTCGCACCGAGTGCTGCCAGCAAACCCGCGCTACCACCGACCAGTATGCACTCGACCCACTGCGCATTAGATAGCTGCGCACGCGTTGCCCCCAGTGCGCGTAGCAAAGCTGATTCATGCGCCCGCTCATGCTGTGAGACCAGCATCGCCGCTGCCAGTACCATCACACCGGCAGCTAGTGTGAATAAAAATAGAAACTCGACCGCGCTCACTACCTGTCCAATCACCTGCTGCACCTGCGTCACCATGCTGCCAACATCAACGATCGTGAGATTAGGGTAATCACGCACCAGACGATTGACTAGTTCTTGCTTAGACGGTGGCAAGTAAAGCGCTGTGATCCAGGTGCTGGGCAAGGTTGCGCCGGTTGCAGGATCAAGAATGACGAAAAAATTCACGCGCATTGATCCCCAGTCCAGCTTACGAATGCTCGTGATCGTGGTCTCAACCGGTACGCCGGCAACATCAAAGCGCAAGCGATCACCTAGCTTCAGACCGAGTGTCTTGGCGATGCCCTGCTCGACGGAGGATTCACGCTGAGCTGATGCATCAAACCAGCGCCCCTGCACAATCGTATTCGCCGGCGGTAGCGACGGCATGGTCGACAAATTGAACTCACGCTCGATCAGTCGCTGCGCACGCTCCTCAGTAAAAGTCTGTGGGCCGATCACCGTATCGTTACGCTGAATCAGTCGACCACGAATCATGGGATAGAGATTCGCATCACTAATTCCATTCGCCTGCAGAACTTCTTGAATCGGCGCACGCTGCTCCGGCTGTATGTTGATGATGAAATGATTCGGCGCATCTGGCGGCGCTGATTGCTGCCACGCAGCCAGCAAGTCGTGGCGCGTCACGGTGAGAAGTAGCAATGCCATCAGGCCGAGCGATAACGAGACGATCTGCAGCACACTTGCCGCCGGGCGACGCCTTAATGAATCCAGCGCAAAGCGCCAGGCAGGTGCGTCCAGTGATGTACGTGACCAGCGGAGTACACGTAGCAGGCCCCACGCAAAACCGGCGAACAGCACGAGTGCGGCGGCAAAACCACCCGCTGTCCACAGCCCCAGCTTCAGCTCACCGGTTTGCCACAGTAGTAGCGTTACAAAGCACACCAGCGCAATCAAGTAACCCGCCAGTGTGAACGGCTGCGGCACCGGTTGCTCGCGACGGATCACGCGGTTATGCGGTACGTTTCGTAGTTGCAGCACCGGCGGCACCGCAAAACCCAGCAACAAAAGCAAACCGGTCAGCACACCTTGCAACAAAGGGAGCCAACCCGGTGCTGGCAACGCGACTTGCATCAGCGAGCCTAGCCATTGCAGTAGCAAGAAATGCGCACCAAATCCGACTAGGGCACCGATGAAGCCGCCGGCCAGCGCGATCAATAAAAACTCAATCAGATAAATCTGCGTGACCTCGCTTTGCTGTAGGCCGAGGCAACGCAGCATCGCCACGCCATCCAAATGACGCTGCATGAAGCGGCGCGCTGCCAGCGCGATCGCCAGCGCCGCCAGCATCGCTGTCAGCAGGCTCACCAGCGCCAGAAACTGTCGTGCCCTATCGAGTGTGGCGCGCATCTCGGGCCGCCCTGCATCCAACGCCTCCAGCTGAATGCCACGCGTGTCGTTGGACTTGATCTGATCCTCCAACCAAAGCCGGTAGGCACGTACCTTGTCCGGCTCACCCGCCACTTGCAAACGATAGGTAATCCGCGAGCCGGGTTGTAGTAACCCAGTTCCCTCTAAATCTTCCAGCGCAATCATCACACGTGGGGCGAAGCTCATAAACCCGGCGCCGCGATCTTGCTCCAGCAAAATCGTCGCTGAAATGCGGAAGCTACCCTCGCCCAACTTCAGCGTCGCACCTTGCGCAATCTGCCGCGAGGCGAGAAAACTCGCGTCCACCCAGACCTCGCCACGCTTGGGTGCACCACGTGCGTTGTCGGTGCTGCCGGCGCGCTCCAGCTGCAAGGCACCACGCAAGGGGTAGGTTAATGACACGGCCTTCACTGCAACCAAGCGGGTGTCTACCTGATCGCCGTCGCCGGTGCTAGCCATACTAGGAAAGGTCACGGTATCCGCCAGCGATAGCGAAAGACGCTCCGCCTCAGTGCGCCATGCCTGATTCAATGGGTAGTCGCTACGAACCAATAAATCTGCGCCCAGCAACTGCGCAGCATCGCGGCTGAGTGCGCGATTCATGCGGTCTACGAAAAACCCGACCGCAGAAGATGCGGCGACGGCAATCACTAGTGCCAGCAACAAAAAGCGCAATTCGCCAGCGCGCCAGTCGCGCCGGGTCATGCGCAGTGCATGTGAAAAAATCAGGGCGGTGTTGCGAATCATCCAAAACTCCAAAAATCACGCCCGCGTCATGCGCGGGCGTATGGATGATACCTCTGCTGGCAGAACTACATCGAGGCGCCGCGTTTCCCACCCTGGTAGGTGTGTTCGAAGTTTTGCTGGCAACGAGCGCAGCGCTCGGAAGTAGGCATCACCAGTAAACGCTCAAAGGGTATCGGATAACCACAGCTGATGCACTCGCCGTAGCCGCTACCCTGAAGTCGGTGACGCGCCTGCTGGACCGCGCGCAGTTCATGTAAATCTCGCGTGACCGAGGCATTGCCGAGATCGACCGATAAGTCGGCAAACGATAAGTCACCCGGGTCGGGCGACTCACCTGCGACCTGCGCGAAATCTTCCTGCTGCAGCAACTCGCGCTGAATATCCTCGCGTAGAGCCCTCTCACGCTGCACCAGAATTTCTTCAAGTTTCGCCCGGTGGCGATGGCTGAGCTGCTCCATGATGATCTCCCCTTCTATGAAAATTTCAGTGCTGACCCATGGTCGGTAGATTCTGTGCCTTTACCGCCTAGCTTGATTGATTCCGCGCAAATGGATGGGCATGTGTACATCGAATGACCGCTTGATTCAGACGCTGATACGCTGTGCGCACTTATTTCGATCAGCGATCATCGGGTCGATAGTCAGAAAATATTTACGAAAAAATTTCTTTTCGCTGCAATTGATCGCAAGCCATTGACTTGTCTCAATCGGACTACGCTGGATTTTCCAAGGATTACCGCTAGACTGCCTCCTCCTTGTTAACGCCCTGACCTGTCCAACCCGGTACACTATCGAGTATGACCATGCAAAGAAACCACCGCTCCGATTCCAGCACATCCAGCGTAACTTCTGAAACTCTGATGAACACTTTTCTTCACTCGTCCGCGCGCTCGGGCGATAGCGCACGCGAGACGTGGCTAGCACGCCAAGCAATGCTAAGCATCGCGCGCTTGGTAAAGTCGGAGCAATTGCTTGCCATCCGCCGATCCGTCAAACAACTGGTGCCTGACAGGCTACTGGCTAAACACGTAAAAGGCGGACGTGGCGGGCGCAACCCGGGTGGGCATTCGGGGCAAACCCAGTTTGTCTTCGGCAGCGACGACTAGTACCCCATAGCCGGCTGCTGGGCACTCTAAGAATGGTGAAGTACAACTAACATTGCGCCGACAAGGCCAATGGATGCCCACAGCGCCATGGTGACGGCTGGTCGGCTGACACGTTCGCTGAATTCATGCCACAGTCGGCTACCCGTCGGACTCGCGCTAGCCCCTACAGAACGACGACGACGTTCTCGTCCGTCCCATGCTCTCGGTACCGATGATGGGCGATTTGCGCGTTGAATATGCTCCTGCTTTTCGATCCATGCGTCGTGGTGCAATCGGCGAGTGGGATCAGATAGCACCTCATAGGCGGTATTAATCAGCTGGAAGGTATACGTTGCCTTATCACTGTCCGAGTGCCGATCGGGATGAAACTTGTGGCAAAGCGTCTTATAGGCTGCGCGAATTACCTCGGGGGGCGCATCACGTGCCACCTTCAAATTATCGTAGTGTGTGTGTAGCTTGCTCATATAGCTTGCTCGTATAGCTCATTCATATAGCTCACTCATGTAGCTCACTCATGCAGCTCACTCATACAAGCTAGCATCATGCTTCCTGTTATCTTCTTCGCACATTAAAGCTTGGCTCCACCAGCGACTTGAGCAGCATCAACTTTACTAAGCCCGTCAGCGCGTAAGGTTCAAGCGTGATGGCGAACACCTCACTCGAACTAGGGTCGAAACTGAGATCGTTCAGGGAGCATGCAGATGGCTAAACAGTGGGTAATTGTTGCTGATAGAACGCGCGCTCGGATTTTTGAGACTGATGGCAATCTCGATCATCTGAGTGAAGTCGAAGACTTGCTCAATCCTGAGGGTCGATTTTCCGATGCAGAGTTTCATCATGATGCTAGGGGCCGCTTTTGTGGCAAGGGAGATCGACAGCATTCTCATACCGCACAACCGCGCGTGACGAAGGCGGTGCATGATGAGGAAAACTTTTCGCGTCAGCTTGCCGCAGTACTTGATAAAGGGTGTGAGGCAAGCCGCTACGATAGTCTGGTCGTTGTGGCGCCACCCGCTTTTCTTGGCATACTGCGCAAGCAATTCTCCGATAAAGTTGGCAAACGAATCGTAAAGCAATTTGACAGCGATATCTCCAGCTATGCGGCGCGTCAGATTAGCGACTATCTGAAACGGCATTTGCACTGAGCTTCTTCAGTCATCTCGAACTAGCGTTGATTGCCGCCATTAATGCGGATCAGAAAGCGCAACCTTCGCCGCACCCACTTCAATTTTATGGATCTCAGCCTTGATTTTCGGAAGCTCTTTCTTTAGTTTCTCGAAACGTTTATGCAACAGTGCGAATTCCTGATCATTAAGGAAAGATGCTTGGTTACGAAATTGATCAGCCGGTAGGTTGAGGATACGCTCAGCCTCCTTTAAGTTAGCCTCTGCAATGAAACCAGCATTGCCGCGCTTGAGATAGTCTAATAGACCTGAAGCTTCCAGGTGTCCGACGAAGGAAATATTGAAAAACCCTTTCTTTGTCCAATAATCCTTCTGCCTATCTATCGCTTCTAACAGGGCCTTTACAGGCTCTTGTGCTTCGCGCTGCTTTCGATATTCCGCAATCTGTTCGGAAATGATCGTGCAGATATTACTTAAATCTGATTCCTGTAGATCGGTAATGACGTCAGAAATCCGTGTAGGGGTCTTATCAGTTGCGCTAGGTTTTGCAGCGATGCTGTCGACCCACTTCTGGTATCTCTCCATTAAATCCGAGAGATCATTGATAAGAGTATCGTTGCCCTCATCAATCTTTAGCTTCTTTATAAAATTGCAAATGTTCTGTGCCGCAGGCAATGTGATTCGCTGAAAATCGCTTTCCTTTTGCCATGCCTTCCAATTGATCTGGAAAAAATGTTGCGAAACAACCTTATCGATATCTCTAATTGGAGATGCAGTGACGATTTTGTTTTCCCCCACAGATTTTCCAGCGACAAATTGCTCGAGATCTTTGTATAGCAGTGCGCACTGAGCGACTGTCTCGCGGAAGGCTTTATTCTCGACAATGCCGGAACGCTTGATCTGCTCAAGCAATGCCTTCGATTCTGGTCTGTCTCGGAAGTTATTACTCAAATAATTTTTTGCCCAAAGCTTTCCATGTAACGCCATAAAGCCTCTAAAACAGCGCGTCCAAAGGCTTTTTGCGCGAGCCTGATCTTCTGCGGCACAGAACACGACACCGGTGGGATTCCACCGTCCCTTCGCATCGAAAAAATCAATATCAATTAGCAACTCGCGATCAGCGAGATTCCCGTGATCCGGTTGAACCTGCGCGCGATCAGAAGATGTGGCAGATGAAGTACCCAGAGGTCGCATCGATATCACTTGGCACTGGAGATGCCAGATCTGCATGGAATGCACTTAGTCTGCCATTCAGGACTAAAACTGCATTCATGTGAATGCATTTCCGATGTACTACACCAATGGAGGGTTTGCTATAGACAAGAACTACTTGCGCGGCTGGAGCGCCGCAGAACCGGATGCTGGTTGAAGCATTTGCCACCGAGCGTGGCGCGGTTCTTTGAGGGAATATCAGGTCTCGATCAGCCCGTGCCGTACCGCAATCAGCGTTAGCTCTGCCTGATTGGCGGCGCCGAGTTTTTGCTTTACGTTGTATAGGTGCGTGCCAACGGTACGGGGCGATATGTTCAGTAATTCAGCAATCTGATTCACCGACAAACCCTTGGCGAGTTGAATAAAAACACCGAACTCGCGCTCTGACAGCACCTCGATCGGACTTTTCTCGCCATTGAACTCTTCCAACGCCATGCGCTGCGACAGGCTGGCTTCGATATACATGCGTCCCTCAGCAACCTGCCGTATCGCATGCATCAACTCATCGGGTGCGCTGCGCTTGGATAAATACCCCAAGGCCCCCGCCTTCAGCATGTAGCGTACGTAGCTGGGATCTTCATGCGAGGAGAGGCCGAGTACTTTTGCGGTCTTGTCACGCGCAAGAATACGGCGTGTCGCCTCGACACCCATGGTGCCACCGAGCGAGATATCCATCACGATGACATCGGGTTTGGCGGTGGGGATTTGTTGGTAGGCTGCTTCTGCAGACTCGGCCTCTGCGACCACCTTGATATCGTCAGTCGACTCCAGCAGCATACGAAAGCCGAAGCGCACTACCGCGTGGTCATCCACCAGCATGACGTTAATCGTTTTTTTCATCTTAGACCTCGCCGATCGGACTCAGCGGCAAACTCACCCGCACCGCTAAGCCACCCTCGGCACTCCTGCCAAACGCAATATCACCACCGAAAGCGGCGGCACGCTCTTGCATGCCGCGTACGCCGTAGTGTCCCTCGCGCTTCAAGGACTCGGCACCTTTGCCATTATCAGCGATCGTGATCTTCAGCAGTTGATTCTCTACGCCGATCACCACCATCGCCCGAGTTGCGCCTGAATGCCTCACCACATTAGTGACCGCTTCTTGCACGATTCGGTAGGCAGATAGCTCGAGCTGATCATTCAGCGGCGGCAAGCCCTCTTGCGCGACTGATAACTCGAATCGAACCTCTGTGTGGTTTTGCTGGGTTTCTGTCAACAGATCGCGTACTGCGTCGACCAAGCCCATACCCTCGAGTTGAATCGGACGTAGGCGCGGTATCAAACGGCGCATGGCGTCGGAGGTCATGCCGGCGGTGTCGAACAACATGGTTGCATGCCGCTCGAGTGGACCACCCGCGACATCCGGGTGCTGCATCATTGACTTTGCAATACTGCGAATCGCTGTCAGTGACTGCCCAAGCTCGTCATGCAGTTCACGTGCGATGGCGGCGCGTTCTTCTTCAATACGCGCGTGCAACAACATGGTGAACTCGCGCTGCGCATCGAGCCTAGCCTGCGCCTCGGCGCTGGCTTGTCGCACTTGGATATTGTCCTCGACCGCTTGCGCCATGCGATTGAAAGCCCGCCCCATCTCGCCAGCCTCTTTACCTTGTAGCGGCGGTAGTCTCACGTGATGATCACCCTGCTCAATCTCACGCAAGCCACGCTCGATCCGCTCGAGTGGTGCCATCCAAATACCAACCAGCCAGAACACCACCAGATCAGCCAGCAACAGCAACAGAAATTGAGAGAACAGGATGTCGTAGAGATTGTCCCAGCCATCCAGAATGGCGCGCGTCGGGTTAGCGGTCAGTACCAGTTTCGCGCCATCTAGGGGAACAACGCGCTCGGTTAATGGTGGCCGTACCAGCGAGGTGTACCAGGCAGGGGCGTCGCGCCCTGCTTTGTATAAGGAAGGCGGCGACTCGTATAACAACGTACCCGCGGTGTCATACAGCCGGATGTCGTTGGCACGCACCCGACCTGTGTCGCGCAGAAATGCCACCAATTCTGGCATCATGTCCCGCGCGTAGAAATGACTGATCCGGCCGAGCAGTTGAGTCGCGATGCGGCTGGAGGCTTCCATCTCCTCCCGCACACTGGCCCGGGTGCCCGCGATCTCAACCGCGATCAGTACTGCAAAGATCAACACCGTCAGACCGGAGAAGATCAAATTGATCTTCAGCCGCAGGCTCATGCCAGTGGTCCGGGCGGGTGGATGCTGCGCTGCAGTGTCGGCGGTCGCGGCGTCGGTATTCATGATGGTTTGTGTGGGCTGGGCGCCCCTCGGGCAGACTGAGCTAGCGAGGCCGGATCATATCAGCCCACCCGTCGCGGCACCGGACGCTGCCGCGGGCGGTCCACGCGGTTCATGAATTTCATTAGATTCAATTCAGACATTCACCGATGCCCGGTAAGTCAGGTGCGAGCATGATTCGATTCACCGTAAGGACGTCCTAGCGGTGCTTCAAAAATCTAACTTTCAGGAGATCATCATGGCATGGACCACACCTGCAGCAACTGACCTGCGTTTCGGTTTCGAAATCACAATGTACATCGCTAACCGTTAATTCACGGTTTGCAAGCCGGTCCCAGACCGGCTGAATAGAGAATTAAGAAAAACGGCTCCAATGGAGCCGTTTTTCGTTATCAGTTATTTAA
>JAIXQV010000197.1 GCA_027485535.1 Oxalobacteraceae bacterium
GGCCAAGTGATTTTTCCGGATCGGCAGTTGATGCTGTTTGCGCAGGACGTGCTGACCCGGCATCCGGGCGGTGCCATTTTGTATGACGTGAAGTGCACGCGACATATTGCGCCTTGGGTTAGCGCAGCGGGTGGTAAGCCGCTGATGTGCCAAACCGGACACTCGCTGGTGAAGGCGAGGATGCGTGAAACCGGCGCACCATTCGGTGGTGAAATGAGTGGCCATCTGTTTTTCAAAGATCGTTGGTACGGCTTTGATGATGGCTTGTATGCCGGCGCGCGACTGCTTGAGTTGGCGAGCCGCATGCAAGACATCACCCAGACCTTGAATGCATTGCCGCAGTCAAAGTCCACACCTGAGCTGCAGGTAGCACTAGCCGAGGGCGAGAACCACGCACTGGTCGCCCGCATGCAGACCGAGGCGCAATGGCCGGGCGCATCGCAAGTGATCACGATTGATGGTGTGCGTGTCGAGTACCCGGATGGCTTCGGTTTATGCAGGGCCTCAAATACCACCCCGGTACTCGTGTTGCGTTTTGAGGCAGAAAATGATGCTGCGCTGCTACGCATACAGCGCGCGATCGGTGATGCCATCACGCGCATCAAGCCAGATGCGCAACTACCTTTCTGATCCATCTTGGTGACAGGCTCACTTCGTCTTTACTCGCTGCTCTGGTGGTGTTTGCTGCCATTTGTCGTGCTGCGCCTACTTTGGCGCAGTCGGCGTGAGCCGGCGTATCTTCAGCATCTTGCAGAGCGCTTTACTTTTTATTCGGTTCGGCCGTCAGCACCGCTGATCTGGGTCCATGCGGTTTCGGTGGGTGAGACACGCGCAGCTGAACCGCTGCTGCGCGCGCTTCTCTCTGAATATCCCGATCATCAAGTACTGCTGACACATATGACGCCGACCGGGCGCGCTGCGGCCAAGGCCTTATTCGGCAATGAGCCGCGTCTGATACAAGCTTATCTGCCGTATGACACGCTGACGATGATGGCGCGCTTTGTTCATCATTTTCAGCCACGTCTTTGTGTGTTGATGGAGACCGAAGTCTGGCCGGCTTTAATTCAAGCTTGTAAGGCGGCTGATGTGCCCGTGGCGTTAGTGAATGCCAGACTCTCTGAGCGATCTTTAAGGCGTGGGCAGCGCTTTGCTGGGTTGTTGGGCCGCGCCGCAGTACAGCTATCCTTGGTCGCAGCACAAAGTGATGCTGATGCACAGCGCCTACGAATGATGGGCGTGCGTGATGTTCAAGTCACTGGCAATCTGAAATTCGATGTCACCGTACCTGCGACGATGGTCGCTGCGGGTAAATCACTTCGGCAGCAGATCGGTGATCGTCCGGTGCTGCTATGTGCCAGCACACGCGAAGGTGAAGAAGCCTTGCTGTTAAGTGGCTATATGAAAGCCACGCTGCCATCGGATCTGTTACTCCTCATCGTGCCGCGTCACCCGCAGCGATTCGTCGAAGTCGCCCAACTGTTCGCAGATCAGGGCTTGCGTGTGGTGCGCAAGTCACAGCTCCGAGGGCAGGCGGTACCCGCAGATGCGCAACTCTTGGTCGGCGACACCATGGGTGAAATGTTTGCTTATTACACCGCCTGTGATCTGGCGTTTATCGGCGGCAGCCTGTTACCGACAGGTGGACAGAATCTGATTGAGGCCTGCGCTTGCGGCAAGCCGGTACTGCTCGGGCCGCATACCTATAACTTTGCTGAGGCCAGTGAGAACGCCATTGCTCAGGGCGCAGCCATACGTGTTTATGACGCTGCGCAGATTTTCAAGACAGCCTTCGATCTGATACTCGATCGAGAGCGTTTACTGCAGATGTCGCAGGCGGCGCAGCGATTTGCTGAAAGTGAGGGTGGAGCGACCCAAAAAACTTTGAAGTTACTTTCTGCGAGCTTGTCAGGCACAACTTAAAAATACGCTCTAAAAAAGTGCCTAGAAAAAAGCCGTTCTTACAAACGGCCCTTGATGCTTCCTTCGTTAAGCTGCGTCGAATCTGCCATCAGTCGGTTGGTAGCGAATGGTCAAATTCATATTCATCATCTTCTGAATTAACTTCGTACTGGACTTCGGTATGTAATCGATTGATTGGGTGATATCTCATTCTCTAAGCTATTTCATAGCGATAGCTTTCATTCGGAACTTCGGAAAATTCCTTTTGAAGATTTAGATATTCTTGTTCTAACACTTCCCAGCAATATCGGCGGTGGTCGTAGTAATTACTGCTTCCCAACGTCGTTAAGCCCGCCCCCTAGCGAACGATACAGATCGACCGCATTCGTCAGCCTCAGCAGGCGTGTCGACAGCAGCATCTGCTCGGCGCTATATAGCTCGCGCTCGGCGTCGAGTACGTCGAGATAATTCGCCACACCATTCTTGTACCGGACTTGCGCCAGTTCCAGCCTAGCAGCTTGCGCATCACGCATCGCTTGCTGGGCAGTAATCTCGCTAGCCAGCGTGGCGCGGGCGTCGAGCGCATCGGCTACTTCACGGAAGGCGACTTGAATCGTCTTTTCGTAGTTGGCAACGGCAATGTTGGTGCGCACCGTCGCGAGATCGAGGTTGGCCTGATTGCGTCCGCTATCAAATATCGGCAGCGTGAGCGCAGGGGTAAAGTTCCAGACGCCGGCACCGCCATCAAACAAATTGCTCAGCGACGAGCTGGCCAGGCCAACACCGGCGGTCAGCGAGATGCGCGGAAAAAACGCTGCTCGCGCCGCAGCGATATTTGCTTGATTCGCGCGCAGTACTTGCTCTGCGGCGCGAATATCCGGGCGTTGCTCCAGCAGATCAGAGGTCAAGCCAGCGCTGATATCTGCCGTGATCGATTGTTCGGATAGCAAGGCCTGTTGCTCAGGCAGTTTGCCGCCGCTACCGACCAGCAATCCCAAAGCGTTCATGCTCTGCGCATGCTGCCGACGCAGCGCAAGTACGGTAGCGGATGAGGATTGCACCAGAGTTTCGCTTTGTCGAACGTCAAGCGCGTTTGAAATACCCGCATCAAACCGTTGCTTTACCAAATCGTAGGAAGTTTGCCGTGCCTTTAAGGTGCGCTCTGCGATCTGCAATTGCTCTGCAAGCGCGCGTTCGTTTAGCCAAACCTTAGCTACTTCACCGACCAGGGCGATTTGTGCGGCACGCCTTGCTTGTTCGGTGGCGAAGAATTGCGACAGTGCGGCTTCCGAAAGATTTTTCACCCGACCGAAGAAATCCAGCTCGAATGCGGTCATGCCGAGGCCAACTTGGTACGAGGTGTACTCGACCCGATTAGCGCCGAGCAGGGCGCGCGTATTGGTACCGCCTGCGGTCGCGTTCACCGTGGGTAGCTGATCAGCGCGCTGAATACCGTACAGGGCGCGCGCTTCTTCGATGCGGAGCGCAGTGGCTTTCAGATCGCGGTTATTGGCCAGTGCTTGCTCGATGACTTGCTGTAGCTCCGCGTTCTGAAAAAACTCGCGCCAACCAATATCGACGGCGCTCGGCGCGTCATTGATGGGGGTCGCAAATTTTTCCGGAATCGGTGCCTTGGGAGAGACAAAATTAGGCAAGATCTGGCAACCCGCCAGTATCAGTAGCGCGCCAGTTAGCGTCGGATATAGCAGACATTTTTTCATTTACGGCTCCTTGCTTGCATCTTCCAGATGCGCTGCATACAGCTTGCGCTGGCGTTCATTACCTTTGAAGATGCTACGCACGACGATGAAGAATACCGGCACGAAGAACACCGCTAATACGGTTGCGGCGATCATCCCGCCCATCACACCAGTACCGATAGCGCGTTGGCTAGCGGAGCCTGCACCAGTTGCGATCACCAGCGGCAGCACGCCAAGAATGAAGGCAAACGAGGTCATGATGATCGGCCTGAAACGCAAGCGCACAGCCTTCAAGGTAGCCTCTACCAGATCCATCCCGGTGGCTTGCAAGTCTTTGGCAAACTCGATAATCAGAATCGCATTTTTCGCCGATAGACCAATAATGGCGATCAAGCCAACCTTGAAATAAACATCATTTGGCATACCGCGTAGCATGGTGAACGCTACCGCGCCCAGCACACCGAGTGGGACCACCAGCAATACGGCGATCGGTATGGTGGTGCTCTCATAGAGTGCGGCCAGTACTAGAAATACTGATAGCAGCGCTAACGCAAACAGCAGCGTTGCCGTTGAGCCCGCCGCTTTTTCTTCCAGCGACTGCCCAGCCCATTCATAGCCTATGCCTTGCGGTAGTTGTGCTACTAGACGCTCAACTTCAACAAGCGCATCGCCAGACGATTTACCCGGTGCCGCATCGCCCTGAATTTTCATGGCGGGATAACCATTAAACCGTATCAGCTGCACCGGGCCATTGACCCACTTGCTGCTAGTGAATGCGGAGAATGGCACCATCGTGCCTTGATTATTCCGCACGAAGACTTTTTCCAGATCTTCTGGCATCAAGCGCTTTTCAGGGACGGCTTGTACGATCACGCGCTGCTGCCGACCGAGGTTGGGGAAGTCATTCACATAGACCGAGCCAAAAGTGCCCGACAAAGTCGCATTAATGTCAGTGAGCGACAGTCCTAGTGCGTTCGCTTTATCGCGATCAATATCGAGACGCAGCTGCGGTGAATCTTCCATGCCTTCAGGGCGTGCACTTTTGATGACTTCGCTTTTGCTCATCATGCCGAGCAATTGATTACGCGCGGCGAGTAGTGCGTCATGGCCAAGACCGGCCCGGTCTTGCAGGCGCAATGAAAAGCCGGTGGCATTACCTAGCTCGCGAATGGCGGGTGGGTTGACGGTGAATACGATCGCGTCGCGAATAATCGCCATCAGCATCATCGCTTTTTTCGCGATAGCTTCCGAACTCAACTCGGGTTTCTCGCGCTCTTTCCAATCTTTCAGTGGCACGAATAGCAAGCCGCCATTTTGACCGTTACCGGAAAAGGAATAGCCCAGCACCGAGACAATGCCTTGCACACCGGGCTCTTTCAGGAAGTACTGCTCAGCTTGTTCCATAACGGATAGCGTACGCGCAGTCGATGCACCTGGCGGCAACTGCACGTTCGCCAGCAGATAGCCCTGATCTTCTGCGGGCAGGAATGCGGTCGGCATACGTACCGCGAGCAGCGCGACTGCGGCG
Source organism: Oxalobacteraceae bacterium (assembly GCA_027485535.1). Classification (GTDB taxonomy): domain Bacteria; phylum Pseudomonadota; class Gammaproteobacteria; order Burkholderiales; family Burkholderiaceae_D; genus Pernthalerella. The sequence goes on from JAIXQV010000197.1 coordinate 5,128, forward strand.
ACGATCACGCCGTAGATCACCATGTAGCGACCGGTCGTCTTGAGCATGCGCGACACCCAGCTGGTGTATCGGTCGGAGGTGCGGCGGAATAATCGGTTGAACGCACCGAAAAACCCTTGGCGTTCATGATGACCGGGCGGAATTGGTTTCAGCAGCGTGGCACAAAGTGCTGGCGTGAGCGTTAACGCCATGATGGCCGAGAACACCATCGATGCGACCATCGACATCGAGAACTGACGGTAAATCGCACCAACAGATCCGGTGAAGAATGCCATGGGTATGAACACAGCGATCAGCACTAGCGTAATCCCGATAATTGCGCCGGTGATTTGCCCCATCGCCTTGATCGTTGCGTCACGCGGTGACAGATGCTCTTCGCTCATGATGCGCTCGACATTCTCGACCACCACAATCGCATCGTCCACCAGAATACCAATGGCCAACACCATGCCGAACATGGTCAGCACATTAATGGAGTAGCCGAACATCGCCATCATCGCGAAGGTACCCATCAGCGATACCGGCACCACAATCGCGGGGATGATGGTGTAGCGCAGGCTCTGCAAGAACAGCAGCATCACCAAGAACACCAAGATCACCGCCTCGATGAGCGTCTTTACGACCTCTTCAATCGAGATCTTGATAAACAGCGAGGTGTCATAAGGGATGACATACTCGATACCCGGCGGGAAGAACTTCTCCAGCTCGGCCATTTTTTCGCGTACCAGTCGCGCGGTCTCGAGCGCATTGGCGGTCGGGGTCAGCTGAACGCCGATCGCTGCGATCGGCTTACCATTCAGGCGCGCCGAGAATCCATACGATTGTCCAGCAACTTCGACTCGACCGATGTCGCGAATGCGTACGGTCGCGCCGCCCGGCTGGGCGCGTAGCACCACATTGCCGAATTCTTCGGGCGATGTAAGTTGGCCCGTAATCACAATCGAGGTCGCGATTCGCTGAGATGCTGGTGCCGGGAGATCACCCAGCACACCGGCAGAGAACTGCGCGTTTTGCGCCTTGATAGCGGCGACCACATCAGCTGGCGTTAACTTGAAACCCACCAGTTTGTCCGGGTCAATCCAAACACGCATCGCACGTTCAGTACCGAATAGCTGCGCGACACCGACACCGGGAATACGTTTCACCTCGTTCAGAATATTGCGCGCGATATAGTCACCCAGTGCAACGGGCGTGACCGAATCGCTCGTCGCGCGCAGGTTCACGAACATCAGCAAATTGCTTCGCGCGCGAGTGATCGTGACGCCTTGCTGCACCACGGCCTGCGGTAGTCGCGCCTCGATACGCTTCAAACGGTTTTGTACATCGACTGCCGCAAGCTCAGGATTGGTGCCGGTCTTGAAAGTGACCGACACCTGTGAGCCGCCATCCGACTGACTCTGCGATTCGATGTACAGCATATTTTCTGCGCCGTTCATCTCCTGCTCGATCAAGCTGGTAACGCTCTCGTCGACCGTTTGCGCAGAGGCACCGGGGTAGATCGCATTCACGATCACCGTTGGCGGTGCAATCACCGGGTACTGCGAGATCGGCAACTTGGGAATCGAAAGAATGCCAGCGAGCAGAATGAATAGCGCGATCACCCACGCGAATACCGGTCGGTCGATGAAAAACTTGGCCATATCACGGCCTCCTTATTTTTTTGTAGGCGTGGCGTTTGGTGCCGCAGCGGGTGCTGGGGCCGCTGCAGGTGGCGTGGCGCCGGCGCTTGGCGCGGAAGGCGCGCCAGCGGGCGTCCATGGCAGCGGTTTGACGGGCGCGCCCGGCTTGACTTTCTGCAGGCCCTCAACGATCACGGTGTCACCGGCTTTTAAACCTGAGCCGATGATCCAGTTAGTGCCGTAAGCACCGTCGGTTTTGACTGGTCGCGGCGCGACTTTACCTTCAGCATCCACCGTCATCACCATCGCGCCATCTGCGGTACGCATTACGGCTTGTTGCGGCACCGTGATGGTGCCTGGTCGCACGCCCTGCTCAACACGCACACGGACATACATACCAGGTAGCAGGGTGCGCTGCGGGTTCGGAAATTGTGCGCGTAGGATCACCGAGCTGGACTGCGGATCGACCACGGCTTCGGAGAACAGGAGCTGCCCTGGCTGCGGATAGGTACGACCATCCTCAGTAACGAGCGTTAGCTTGGCTTTGACGCCATTGCGACCAGACTGCGCCATGATCTCGCGCAGCCGAGCCATCTCTACCGACGATTGGGTTAACGTGATGTAGATAGGATCAAGTTGCTGAATGACAGCGAGTGCGTGCGTATCATTCGCCGTCACCAGTGCGCCCTCGGTGATCAGCGTGCGGCCGATACGGCCAGAGATCGGTGCGGTCACGTTCGCCCACGACAAATTCAGTTTCGCAGTATCGAGTGCAGCGCGCGCGGTATCAACGGCGGCGCGCGCGGCGCTGACATCGGCAGCCGCCAGCTTCTGTGCGCTGCTCAGATCATCGAATTCTTGTTTACTGACGGCGTTCGACTCCACCAAATTACGGTAGCGGTTCACCTTGGTCGTCGCTTGAGCGAGATTGGCCTCGGCGCGCGTGACATTGGCCTCGGCCTGCCCAACGCTGGCTTGCGCGCTTGCCACGGTCGCCATGTAAGGCGCCGGATCAAGCTGATACAGCGGTTGACCAGCACGTACCTCGCCGCCCTCGTTGAAGTAGCGTCGTTGGACGATGCCGCCTACCCGCGCGCGCACCTCGGCAGTACGAACTGCCTCGACTCTGCCGGGTAGTTCGCTGATGTTCGTCACCTGCTCGGGCGCTACCGTGATCACCGACACCATCGGTGGCGGCGGTGCGGCATTCCCGGGTGCCTTCGGTTCCTCTTTTTTGCCACAGCTGCTAATGGCGAGTAGCAGAGCAGGGATAAGGAGCGTGCGTGCTGTTTTATTTGTGTTCATGATTGTTCGCACCAAAGAAAAAATAGCTTGCAGCGGGTCGGGCGCTAACCGGACCGCTTCACAAGTCAGTACCAGCGGCGCGTCAGCGCCGCACGTTTATCGCGCCTCGAGTAGCGCGTTGATTGCTTCCAGATCAGCTTCCGACAAGGTGCCAGAGGCTGCTTTCAGTTTTAAGCTGGCGACCAGTGTGTCATAGCGTGCTTTCGCCAGATCACGTCGGGTGGAGTACAGCTGCTGCTGCGCATTCAGCACATCAATATTGATTCGAACGCCCACCTCATATCCCAGCTTGTTGGCATCTAGTGCGAGCAGGCTCGATCGTTCGGCAGCTTCCAGTGCGCTCACTTGCGACAAGCCACTCTGCACACCGAGATAAGCGGTGCGCGCACCTTGCGCAGCACTACGTCGTGCAGTGTCTAGATCCGCGCGTGCCTTTTGCTCCAGCGCGATAGCTTGCGTCACCTGGCTACTGGTGGCGTAACCGGAAAAAATCGGAATATTCAATTGCACGCCAATACTCGTAATCGAGCTGGACGTTGGGATAGGCCCAAAGGCACTTTTCGCGTCGGTATAGCTGGCAATTGCATCTACTGTCGGCAGGTGACCGGCGCTAGCCCGACGGATATCGAGTTTCGAGATTTCTGCGACAAGCCCTTGTGCCACCACGCCGATATTGCCCGACTCGGCATTAGTCACCCACTGCTCGACCGCCGACGGCTCAGGTGCCGACAACTTGACGCCGGGCGTGAGCCCACGCAAGGCATCTGGCGTTTGGCCAGTAAGTAGGGCGAGCTGATTGCGCTTGACCTCCAGATCATTAAGCGCGGCAATCTCTTGTGCCTTTGCGAGATCGAAACGTGCCTGGGCCTCATGCGTGTCCGTGATTGTGGCAGTGCCTACTTCAAAATTACGCTTGGCCGATGCCAGCTGCTCGGCGATAGCGGTTTTCTGTGCTTGAATGAAGGCGATCGCATCTTGCGCAGCCAGCATGTCAAAGTAAGCCTGAGCGACGCGCAGAGCGAGATCTATTTTGGATTGCTCGAACTGCACTTCGCTCGCCGCAACCTGCAGCTTGCTTTGGTCATAAGCAATGAAGCTGCCGAGGTTGTACAAGGGCTGCTTCAGTTGCAGCACGTATTTTTGATCGGTGTAATCGAGCGAGGTAGGCTGCCGTGTCAAAGGATTGGTTGTATCACCCATGATCTTTGACGCCTGCGCGTTGAATCCTGCCTGCGGTAACAGCGCCGCGCGTCCTTGCACCTGACGCTCACGACCGGCATCCCGTTGCTGCTTAGCGCTAGCGAACTGGCTGTCATAGACCAGCGCGTCGCGATAAGCTTGCAGCAGATCCGAGGCCGAAGCAGCGCTTGATATCAGTGCCACTGAGAGCAGCGCGCTTAATTTTTTCTTACGCATGCGACTTCCTAGGTTGAATGACTCTGTCATTGGTTGGAGCTGATGATCAGATACACGGGACATTGCTTAATAAGTTCATAACCTAAACGACGATGGGCGCTCAGCATTGCGCAGCGGCGTGATATTGGTCTCAAACAGCTTTTGGGTGTCCCAGGCATCTTCAGCGGTACGCGTCACCAAGCAAGCCGACATGACCGGTGCTTCACCAACTACGGCAATAATTCGACCGCCGATCTTCACTTGGCTCAGCAGCGTGGCCGGTAGTGTAGGTACGGAGCCGGACAAGAGGATCACATCGTAAGGCACCGACAGCGCGCCATGTCCTGGCCAGCCACGTGCGCCATCGCCTAATTCGACGGTCACGTTCTCGATGCCGTAGGCGCGCAAATTGTTTTGCGCGAGGGTTTTCAACTCAGGATCAATTTCAACCGTTACTACATGTCGCGCATGGCGTGCCAGCAGGGCCGCCATGTAGCCAGAGCCTGCGCCGATCTCCACCACCAACTCATCATCCTGCAGCGCCGCTTCTTGCAGAAGGCGCGCCTCGAGTTTTGGTGACAGCATCTGCTGGCCGTGCGGTAGTGGGATCTCGGTATCAACGAAAGCAAGACTTTGATACGCCGCAGGTACGAAGGCTTCACGGCGCACATCGACCAAAGTCTGCAGCACGTTCTGATCCAACACGTCCCAGGTGCGGATCTGCTGCTCGATCATGTTGTGACGGGCTTGTTCGAGTTTCATAGTGTGGTTAATCAGAGCCAAAAAATGTCGGATTTTATCAAACGGAGTTATTGTTTCTGGGTGCAGTACCGATTGTTGATGCACTATCTCCGCCGGAGGAATGGGTTGCGGGTGGGCCAAAGCGTTTGCGTGCCCACACTGCGAAATCATCGAGCCAGGTATAGATCACCGGTACCACGACCAGGGTCAGAATCGATGAGGTAATAATCCCACCGATCACTGCCTGACCCATGGGCGCGCGTTGTTCCGAGCCTTCGGCAAGGCCAAGCGCGAGCGGCACCATGCCGAATACCATTGCCAGCGTTGTCATCAAGATTGGTCGTAGGCGTACTCGCGCTGCCTCCAGCAAGGCCGCACCGCGCTCCATGCCCAAGCCGCGCGCATGGTTAGCGAAATCTACCAGCAGAATCGCATTCTTGGTGACCAGACCCATCAGCATGACGAAGCCAATAATCGAGAACAGATTCAGCGTCGAGCGGAAAAACATCAGCGACAAGAACACACCAATCAGGGTCAGCGGCAGCGCCGACATGATGGCAATCGGCTGCAAGAAACTACCAAACTGCGAGGCAAGAATCATATAAATAAAAATAATCGCCAGTAGCAGCGCCTGCACCGCATAGCCAAATGACTCCGCCATATTCTTGCTGGCGCCGCCCACCTGAAACCGATAGCCCGGCGAGAATTGCATCTGCTCTAGCGTCGTTTTAATTTCAGCGCTGACCTGTCCGGCGGAGCGTCCGACCACGTTGGCGGATAGTTCGACCTCACGGTTCAGATCACGGCGATTGATCTGGTTCGCTCCCGTTGCCGGTGTGATATCCGCGACCTGCCGTAGCGGCACCATCTTTGGAGAGCCATCACTGTTCATCTGCGTGCTGGCCAGCATCAGTCGAGATAAATCAGCGATGTTGGTGCGGTCGCTCGGTGGCAAGCGCACATAGACATCGTAGTTCTCGTCATTCGGTGCGCGCCAGCTGGTCGTGATCTCGCCGCCCAGCAAGGGGCGGAGCGTTCCACCAATCTGCGCCACGCCCACACCCAATTCGCCGGCCAGCTCGCGGCGGGGTTCTACCCAGATGGTGGGCTTGCCGGGTTTCAGGCTGGTCTCGAGATCAACCACGCCGGGAATCGCGCGAATACGCGCGGTTGCTTCTTCCGACAATTTACCAAGCTGCTTCAGATCAGGGCCCAGTAGCGAGAGACGAATCTGCTTATTGTCACCGCCAACACCATCCAAAGCGCCGACATGCGTCACCGTGATGCCGGGTATGCCTGCCAGCTTGTCACGCAGTGGCTGATTCAATTCCTTAGTGCTGCGCTTGCGCTCCGCGCGCGGTACCAGCCGTGCATACACGGTCGCATAGTTCTTACCCTGCGCAGTACCGGTGTTGATGGTGGTGTACAGATCGCGTACTTCCGGTAGCCCACGTAGCGCCGCCTCGACCTGGCGCGATTTGCTTTCAGTGAACTCCAACGAAGAACCCACCGGTGTGTAGAAGATCACGCCAGTTTCTGAGTAATCGGCCTGCGGCACGAATTCAGTGCCGATTAGCCCAGCGGCTGGAATCAGGAAACCACCGAAAAAGGTGGCGACAGCCAGCACCAGCGTGGCAATGCGGTGTCGTAGCGACCACTGCAAGGCGTGCTGATACTGATCGGAGAACCAGTTCACCAAGCGCTCGAATTGATTTAACACGCGACCAATGGTGTTGGCATACCAGCCGCGCTGCGCATGCTCGCCGCGTGCCTCGGGATCGTGCCACACCGAGGACAGCATCGGATCCAGAGTGAACGAGACAAACATCGAGATCAGGACCGCTGCCGCGACTGTCACGCCGAACTGATGGAAGAAGCGCCCGATGATGCCGCCCATAAAACCGACCGGCAGAAAAACCGCAACGATCGACAGCGTCGTGGCCAGTACGGCCAGTCCGATTTCTGCGGTGCCTTCCAGCGCGGCTTCGCGCGCACCTTTGTAACGACCATTCACCCGCATGCCGGCGTGACGCACGATGTTTTCGCGCACCACAATCGCGTCATCAATCAGCAGACCAACACACAGTGATAGCGCCATCAGCGTGATCATGTTGATCGTAAAACCAAACATGTCCATGAACAGGAAGGTACCGATCAGCGATACCGGCAGCGTGAGTCCGGTAATGACAGTTGAGCGCCACGAATTCAGGAACAGGAACACAATCAGGATGGTCAGCAAGGCACCCTCGATCAGCGTGCGTCGAACGTTTTCGACACCGACCCGAATCTGACGCGAGCCATCTTTCACCATCTCGAGTTTCATGCCCGGGTGTAGCTGATCCAGTGTGGCCTGCAGCTCGGCCATGGATTTTTTCAGGTTGTCGACCACATCAATCGTGTTCTGACCCTGCGCTTTGAGAATATCCAGCGCGAGAATACGTTGGCCGTTATAGCGCGCCAGGTTTTCCTGTTCATGCTGGCTATCGACAACCGACGCAACTTGTCCCAGCAAAATTGATTGACCACCACGACGGGCGACCACCACGCGTTCAAAATCTTCCGGCCGCTTGATCCTGCCTTGTACTTGCACCATCTGTTCGTTGGTCGAGGTGCGGACTGAACCAGCAGGTAACTCCTGATTCTCGCTGCGAACGGCCTGCATCACTTGGTCGACACTGATACCTAGCGCTTCCATAGCAGCAGGTTTCAGGTAGATCTGAATCTCGCGCTTGACCCCACCCACTAGCGTCACCGAGCCGACGCCGCGCACATTCTCGAGCCGTTTCTTGACCAGTTCGTCGGCGACGCTGGTCAGTTCACGCATGCTGTAGTTGCCCTTGTCCGGCACATTACTCACCGCCAGCGAAAAAATCGGACGGTCAGCCGGGTCGTAGCGTGTCACACGCGGCTCTTTAACTTCTTTGCGGAAAGCCGCTTTGATGATGGCGACTTTCTCGCGTACATCCTGTGCAGCTTGTGCCGGATCGATCGTGAGTTTGAACTCGATAATCACGACCGACAGGCCTTCGTAAGAGCGTGAAGTCAGTGAATTGATACCGTTGATCGTGTTGACTGCTTCTTCCACCTTGCGAGTAACATCCGACTCGACCGTCTCCGGTGCAGCGCCCGGATACTCGGCCTGCACCACCACCACCGGGAAGGTGACATCCGGGAATTGATCAACCCGCAGCCGCTGATAAGAAAACAGTCCCAGCACGACGAAGGCGAGCATCATCATCGTTGCTAGGACGGGGTTGCCGATGCTGATTCGCGTAAACCACATGGTCGTTAGGCTCGGTCGCGTTAGCGCTTAGTTGTTACGTTGACGCGCACAGGTGTACCCGGCGTGAGATTGCCCATATCGGTGCGAATCACTTGCGCACCGAATTCCAACCCGCTGGTGATTTCAATATGGTGGTCGTCGCCCACTAAGCCAGTGCTGCCGAGTGTGACGGGCAGGCGCTCGATTTTGTTATTGACGATGGCGAACACGAAGCTGCCGCCATTCACTTTGCGCACGGCGCTTTGCGGCAGCGCTACTACGCCCGCTTTGCTACTCAGGAGTAATCGTCCGTCGGCAAACATACCGACCCGAAGGAGATTTTGCGGGTTGGCGACCTGTACATACACCGATATCGAGCGGGATCCGGCCTGCGTCGCCGGGTTAATACGAACCACCTTGCCATCAAACCGTTGCGAAAGACCCTCTATCCGAAGCTCGACTTTTTGTCCGATGGCGGCTTTCGAGATCTCGCTGCTGGGCACGGCAGCTTCCAGTTCAAGCTGTTGCAAGTTGACGATTTCAAGCAGACGACTATCCGTCGCTACCTTCTCGCCCGGCTGTACATGTCGCACGGATACCAGCCCGGAGATCGGCGCCCGGCTGACAGTGTCGTTAAGTGATTTCAGCACGATATCCAGCGCCCCTTGTGCTGAATCGACACTGGCTTTGGCGGCAGCATATTGGCTGGCCGAGTTGTCGAATGCATTCTTCGAGATAAAGCCCTTTTCGACTAGCGCGAGATTATTGTCGCGTGCCTTGGTCGCGATCTCCATTTGCGCGCGTGCATTGTTCAGATTGCCGCGCGCTTGCGCAACGCGCGCCTCATACTCGCTGGTATCCAGCTTCACCAGGACTTGCCCCGCTTTCACCGACTCGCCCTCGCGCACCATCACCGCACGTACTTCAGCCGCCACCTTCGCCTTCACCGTTACCTGATCAACCGCACGCAGTGTGCCCGTCAGCTGCATCACCTGTCGCAGCTCAGCCGGCTCGATGGTCACGACTTCGCTAGCCAAGAACTCCATCGCTGTTGGTGCGCTTGTTTTTGCCGCAGCAGGCGACGCCGGCGCAGGATTTGCAGGTGCCTTAGCGTTGAACCAAAAACGAGCGCCAACTACCGCTACCACGAGGAGAACGATGAGGATGACGATATTTCGTATACGCATGTGGATAAGTATAGTTAGGTAGAGCGACCGCTCTGTGTCTCAAAACCGCGCGTCAAAAGATCAACCATACAGTCAAGGAACGCGTCAGGGTCGATCGGGTCCAGATGGCAGGCGTGTAACGAGTGACGCCACATGGTCAGCATCAGCATCGGCGCAATAATCACGCGGGTAGCCATCGCGGTGTCGACTGCTCGGAACTCGTCAAGCGCGGCACCGCGCTCGATAATGCGCGCTAGCAGCGCCCCACCACGTGACACCACTTCTTCATGGTAAAACCGGGCCACATCCGGAAAATTGCCCGACTCGGCCATCATCAGTTTTGAGATGCCCGACAGTTTGGTGGCGCCGATACGCTGCCACCAGCCATCAATACATTGGCGCAGCAAGTCACTACTGTGACCTTCGAAGTTGTTGATCAATTCTTCGGCATCGGCCAGCGGCGGGACCATGTTCTCTCGCACCACCGCCTTGAATAGCTCTTCTTTATTCTCGAAGTACAGGTACAGCGTGCCCTTCGACACACCCGCACGCGCCGCCACTTCATCCAGCCGCGTCGCCGCGTAGCCGCGCTCCACAAACAGATCCAGTGCCGCCGCGAGCAGCTCCTGAGGGCGTGCATCTTTGCGGCGTTCCCAGCGGGGTTTGCTGCGGGCTTCAATCAGGGTGGGCATGAGGGCGCGACGCGTTACTAACCGGGGGGTCAGCAATATAGGCCGGGCAGTGAAATAACGTCAAGCAATTCAGCCCGGATCTCAGGGAAGAACTTCAAAAACACTAGGAAACCGCTTGCGGCGCAAGGTTACCAAGTCCCCGATGA
>JAIXQV010000214.1 GCA_027485535.1 Oxalobacteraceae bacterium
GAAACAGCTTGATCACATCCGCCACCACATCATCAGCGCAAGCCACCAGCAACCCGCCCGAAGTTTGTGGGTCGGTCAGAAGCGCCCGTTGTACCGAAGTGATCATCGGATCAAGCGTGAGGTCCTGATGGTAGCCGGCCCAGTTACGTGCTGATGCACCTGTCACATAACCCTCAGTGGCAAGCTGCTCGACAGTGGGGAGTAAAGGTACGGAAGCTATATTGATACGAGCGCGTAGCTTCGCACCCAGCGCCATTTCACGTGCGTGGCCGAGCAGCCCAAAGCCGGTTACATCGGTCAGCGCATGCACGCCATCGATGTTGGCCAAGGCCTTGCCCGGTGTATTCAGTTGCGTGGTGCTCGCAATCATCTGCGCGTAGCCAGCATCATTCAGCGCACCTTTTTTCAATGCGGCTGACAACACACCGACGCCGAGTGGTTTGCCGAGAATCAGTTTGTCGCCGGCTTGTGCGTCTGCGTTGCGTTTCAGCTTGTTGGGGTGCACCAGACCCATGACCACCAAGCCGTAGATGGGCTCGACGGAGTCGATGGTATGGCCACCTGCGATAGGAATGCCGGCAGCGGCGCAGACGGTTTCGCCGCCTGCGAGGATGCGACCAATGGTTTCTACCGGTAGTTTATCGATCGGCATACCGACGAGTGCCAGTGCCATGATTGGTGTGCCACCCATGGCGTATACATCAGAAATCGCATTCGTCGCTGCGATGCGGCCGAAGTCAAAGGGATCATCGACGATCGGCATGAAGAAGTCTGTGGTTGCGATCAGCGCCTGCTCGTCATTCAAGCGATAGACCGCCGCATCGTCAGCGGTTTCTATGCCCACCAGTAGCTGTGGCGGCACCGGAAAGCCGCGTGACTGTTTGAGTATGTCCGACAGCAATCCGGGTGCGATCTTGCAGCCGCATCCACCACCGTGCGAAAACGAGGTTAGGCGAATTGGCTGTATATCCGAGGCACCCATGGGCTGCTCCCTGCGAGATTTCAATAGTTTGGATTATCTCATTGCATAAAAAAGGCTCCCGCAGGAGCCTTCTCTAAGCACGATGAGACTTAGCCGCGGCGGCCGTCTGCGCTGCGGCCGTCACGCTGACCACGATGGCCACCTTCTTTACGAGGCGCACCCGGCTTGGCGAAAGTACGCTGACCTGGCTTGCCCGGCTTGCTGCGGGCATCACCCGGCTTCCAGCCCGGACGCGAGCGCGTTGCAGCACTTTTCTTCGGCTCGAAGCCGGCGATGACGTCGACCGGTATGGTCTGCTTGGTCAGGCGCTCGATACGTTTTACATGCACACCTTCGGCATGATTGACCAAAGAGATGGCCATACCGTTGCGGCCGGCGCGACCGGTGCGGCCGATGCGGTGCACATAGTCTTCGGCAAACTTCGGTAAGTCGTAGTTGAACACATGGGTGATACCCGGTACGTCAATACCGCGCGCAGCGACATCGGTCGCCACGAGTACGCGTAGTTGACCACGACGCAATGCGTCCAGTGTGCGATTGCGCGCACCCTGATGCATGTCACCATGCAATGCGGCCGCAGCGAAGCCGGCGATATTCAAGCGGTCAGCGATGCTGTCAGCATCGCGTTTGGTCGCCGTGAACACCACAGCCTGCTCAACTGCGGTGTCACGCAGCAGATGATCAAGCAGGCGATTCTTGTGCAACAAATCATCAACGAAGTGAACCCGTTGCTCGATGTTTTCATGGCGCGCTGAAGCACCCGTAATTTGAATACGCAGCGGATCAGTGGTGATACGACGTGCGATATTGCCGACCATGCCATCCAAGGTCGCCGAGAACAACAGTGTCTGTCGTGTGGCAGGCGTGCGGCTGACGATCAACTCGATATCTTCGATAAAGCCCATGTCGAGCATGCGATCGGCTTCGTCGAGTACCAGAATTTCCAGCTTGGAGAAATCAATCTTGCCCGACTCCATGTGATCGATCAAACGACCGGGTGTCGCCACCAAAATTTCCGGATTACGTGCGAGTAGTTGCATTTGCTTCGGGTAGGGCATGCCACCGAGAATCGATGCCGCTTTCACGCGACGCATGTGGATGCCGTACTTGTCGGTTGCCGTGGTCACCTGAAGCGCAAGCTCGCGGGTCGGGGTCAGCACCAGCATTCTTGGCTGCGCTGGCATGAAGCGCGGACGCTCACCGCGCGAGCGCGCTGCTTGTGCGTTCTGGTTCGGGGTTTTGCCAGGGCGTGCTTCAAGTGGCTCGTTGGCGAACTTGTTCAGTGCTGGCAGCATGAAGGCAGCGGTTTTGCCAGAGCCGGTTTGCGAAGACACCATTAAATCGCGCCCGGCGATCGCCGCAGGAACTGCTTCCTGTTGTACCGGTGTGGGTTGTGTGTAGCCAGCGTCAGTTAATGCTTGCAGGATCTGCGGATGCAGTCCAAGTGTTTCAAACGTCATGAATTTCTCTCAAAAGAGTGCCACTGCGCGCGAAGCGGGCAGAGACATTGCAAAAGCAACGCGGACCGGTGATACCAGCGACAACAACAGTTCAACGCGAAACCGATGCGGTTTCAGAGAAAAACTTGCCAGAAGAGATACGGCACAAAAGCTTTGCGCCGTTAAGCGGAGTACCGAAGATCGATGTGACCGGATTTTCGGTACGCCACATTGGTGCTCTGTAGATTGGCACCAGGAGGCGGGAGGGCTTCAGGTAATGCTGCTCGTCATGGGCTGCGGTGCAACCATGCGCTGTGTGTTGCAGCGCGGCGTGGATTCTACAGAGTTTTCGGGGATCGTGTTGGCTTAATTCCCGGATTTAGCCGAATTTTCGGCATGAAGCCTAGGATTCGGCTTCCTCCATACCCGGAACTACCTGCGAAAACCCGCCGTCCACATAGGTAATCTCGCCCGTGATGCCACCGGCCAAGTCCGACAGCAAGAAGGCCGCCGCATTGCCGACATCATCAATCGTGACATTTCGCCGCAGCGGGGCGTTCTGCTGCACGTAATTCAGAATCTTGCCGAAATCCTTGATGCCACTCGCCGCCAGTGTCTTGATCGGGCCGGCCGAGATGCCGTTGACCCGCGTGCCGCGCTTGCCGAGCGAGGCGGCGAGGTAGCGTACGCTGGCCTCCAATGACGCCTTGGCCAGACCCATGGTGTTGTAGTTGGGCAGGGCGCGGATCGCACCTAAATATGAGAGTGTCAGCAGAGCAGAGTTTGGCGACAGCATGGGCAGTGCTGCTTTCGCCAACGCCGCAAAGCTGTAGGCAGAGATATCGTGCGCGATACGGAAGTTCTCGCGGCTCATGCCATCTAGGAAATCACCGGCGATCGCTTCGCGCGGTGCGAAACCGATCGCATGGACCAAGCCATCGAAATGGGGCCAAGCCTTGCCCAGATCGCTGAACAACGCATCAATTTGCTCGTCGCTGCCCACATCACAGTCAAATACCAATTGGCTGTTGAACTCTTGTGCGAACTCGGTGATGCGGTCTTTGAAGCGTTCGCCGACATAGGTGAAGGCAAGTTCGGCACCCTCGCGATGGCAGGCGCGCGCGATACCGTAGGCGATCGAGCGATTCGAGAGTACGCCAGTGATCAGAATTTTTTTGCCTTGCAAGAATGCCATGCCACGACTCCGATAAGTTCAGCGCGCCGGGGGCTCCCCCCGGTGCAAAACCGTCATTGTAGGCTGCGCCGCGATGGCGGGGCAAATCGTCCGTACCCATCGCGCCAAGCACCGCCGGCACTGAAGGCGGCGAAACCGGATATGCTTGACCCCTCTCTTGCCCCTCTCGCCGTTGTTATGTCGCGCTCGATCGTCCGTATTGTGTTGTGCATCAGTACCTTGCTAACGCCATTGGCGTGGGCAGGCCATGCGTTCTCGCTGTACGACATACCCAAATACCCGGCAGACTTCGCGCATTTCGAGTACCACAACCCGAACGCCACCAAGGGCGGCGAGATCTATCTGGCCAACCCGGGTGCTGCAAACAGTTTTGACAAGTTCAATCCCTTCTCGATGAAGGGCGTGGCTGCCGCTGGCCTCAACAACCTCATGTTCGAGTCACTCGCGATCAACTCGGCGGATGAGGTGGCGACGATGTATGGATTGCTGGCGGAGGATATGACGCTGGCACCGGACCGTATGTCCATGACCTTCCGTTTGCATACCAAAGCGCGTTTCAATGATGGCGATCCGGTGACAGCGGATGACGTCAAATATTCGTTTGATACCTTGATGGCCAAGGGAGCGCCGCAGTTCAAGATGATTTTTGCGGATGTCAAACAAGCGGTGGTGATCGACGCGCGCACAGTCCGCTTTGATTTCAAGAGCTTGAACCGCGAGTTGCCGCTAATTGTGGGGGGTATGCCGGTGTTCTCACGCAAGTGGGCGGCAGGCACACCCTTCGACAAGATACAGTTGGTGGCACCGATCGCCAGTGGCCCCTACCTGATAGAGCGCTTTGACGTTGGCCGATCCATCATCTATCGCAAGAATCCGGACTATTGGGGCGCCGAGCTGCCAGCACGCAAGGGCGCTTTCAATTTTGATCGTATCGTTTACCGGTTTTATAAAGATGATGTCGCGCGGCTCGAGGCTTTTCTTGCAGGCGAGTTCGACGTGGTTGTTGAATACCGTGCGAAAAACTGGGCGCGCATGTACAAAGGCCCGAAGTTCGACAATGGCGAGCTGATTAAAAAAACGCTCAGGCATCAGAATGGCGCTGGTATGCAAGCGTTTGTGATGAACATGCGAAGACCACAGTTTCAGGATAAGCGCGTGCGGCAAGCGCTTGGGCTAGCGCTCGACTTCGAGTGGATGAATCGCCAACTGTTTTATGCGCAGTATGTGCGGATTGATTCCTTCTTTAGTAATTCGGAATTGGCAGCGCGTGGCGAGCCGACACCTGCTGAATCAGCGTTGCTGGAGCCTTTGCGCGATCAGCTTGATCCCGCTGTATTCGGTCCGGTGCCAGTACCACCTTCTACTGAGGCGCCAGCCTCCTTGCGCGCGAATTTATTGAAGGCGCGTGAATTGTTGAAGCAAGCGGGCTGGGAATACCGTGACGGTGCGCTACGTAATGCCAAGGGTGAAGCTTTTACTTTCGAGATTCTTGATGATCAGTCCGCACTTTCACGCATCATCGCGGTGTATGTACGTAATCTTGAAAAGCTAGGCATCACAGTGCGTCAACGCACAGCCGATTTCGCGCTGGTGCAGAAGCGTATGGAAGCGTTTGACTTCGACATGACCAGCCAACGTTTCCCCGATGTCACTAGCCCGGGCAACGAGATGTTCGATATGTTTGGCGCCAAGGCGGCTGACGAGCATGGCTCAAGCAACTACTGGGGGCTCAAAGATCCTGCAGTCGATAAGCTGGTCACGGCGCTGGTACGCGCCAATACCCGCGCAGAACTGGTTACTGCTGCGCGTGCATTGGATCGTGTGCTGCTGCATAAGCATATGGCAGTACCGCATTGGTACTCGGCGACGCATCGTGTCGCCTATAGAAATCGGTTTGGTATTCCTGCGGTCTCGCCCAAGTACTATCAGGCAGATCCGTATGTGATCTCGACTTGGTGGCAGGTGAAGCCACGTAATCAGAATTAATCACGGTGAAATCCGGCGAGCTATGAACCTTTGGTCATATGTACTGAAACGCGTCTTGCTGATGATCCCCACCTTGTTGGGCGTGATCGCGATTACCTTTGCGGTGATCCAATTCGTGCCCGGTGGCCCGGTCGAGCAAGCACTGATCGAGCTAAAAAAAGGTCAGGTCGGCGCGGGTGAATCCTCCGGCGGTGGGCGCTCGGAGTACCGTGGTCGGCAGGGTATTGATGCTGAACGCGTTGCAGAGATCAAGGCACTGTACGGCTTCGATAAGCCGCCACTGGAACGCTTCTGGCAGATGCTGAAAGGCTTCGCACAATTCGATCTTGGCCAGAGCTTCTATCACCACAAAGATGTTTGGGAGTTGGTGAAATCCAAACTTCCAGTATCGATTTCGATTGGTCTCTGGACTTTCTTTCTCACTTACCTGATATCAGTCCCGCTTGGTATTGCAAAAGCAGTGAGAGAAGGCTCGCACTTTGATCATGTGACCAGCATGCTGGTGCTGATCGGTTACTCGATACCGGGCTTTGTGTTGGGTGTTGCGCTGCTGGTGCTTTTTGCAGGATCAAGTTTTGTGCAGTGGTTCCCGTTACGAGGCTTAACCTCCGATGATTGGGAAACGCTTACCACCTTTGGCAAAATCAAAGATTACCTTTGGCATATCACCCTGCCAGTGACCGCCTCAGTCGCGGGCGCGTTCGCGGTGATGACCATGCTCACCAAGAACACCTTTCTGGAAGAAATTCGCAAGCAATACGTCATGACTGCGCGCGCGAAAGGTTTGTCCGAGCGCGCTGTACTTTACAAGCATGTATTCCGCAATGCGCTGATCCCTTTGGTGACGGGCTTTCCAGCAGCGTTCATTGGCGCTTTCTTCGCCGGCAGCTTACTCATCGAGACACTATTCTCGCTCGACGGACTCGGCTTATTGTCGTATGAGTCAGTTGTGCGGCGCGACTATCCGGTTGTCCTCGGTACGCTGTATCTGTTTACCTTAATTGGATTGGTGGTCAAACTGCTGGGTGACCTCTGCTATGTATGGGCAGACCCGCGCGTTCAATTCGAGAGTCTGGCGTCATGAGTACAGAAACCATGAACGGACTAGCGTCTTCGCTCTCGCCGGGGCAGCGTGTTTGGCAACGCTTCCGTAGCGATAGGCGCGGCTATTTCAGCCTGATTATTTTCTCTGTGCTGTTCATACTCAGCTTGTTCTCCGAGTTGATCTCGAACGACCGGCCACTGATTGCTCGGTACGACGGACAGATTCTGTTCCCGATTGCGAAGGATTACTCGGAAAAAGCCTTCGGTGGCGACTTCGACTCACCTGCAGACTACCTTGATCCTTTTATCCGGCAGCAGCTTGCGCGTGACGGTAACTGGGCGCTATACCCGATCAATCACTACCGGCATGACACGCTGAATTATTTTGCTAAGTCGCCTAACCCCGCACCACCCTCTTCGGATAACTGGCTGGGTACGGATGATCGCGGCCGCGACGTGTTTGCACGTTTACTGTACGGTTTTCGCGTTTCGATATTGTTTGGCTTGGCGTTGACGATTACCGGCACGATACTCGGTGTGATCACCGGCGCAGTGCAGGGATACTTCGCTGGTCGGACGGATTTATTCTTCCAGCGCTTCATGGAGATCTGGGGCTCCATGCCAGAGTTGTATCTGCTGATTATCTTTGCGTCGATTTTTGAGCCCAGTATCTTGCTTTTGTTGTTGCTACTTTCCTTGTTTGGCTGGATGGGCTTGTCCGATTATGTGCGCGCTGATTTTCTGCGCAACCGTACTCTGGATTACGTACAAGCCGCGCGTGCGCTGGGCTTATCCAATGGCCAGATCATCTGGCGTCATGTGCTGCCGAATAGCCTGACGCCTGTGGTCACCTTCCTGCCGTTTCGGATGAGTGGCGCAATTCTCGCGCTGACCAGTCTGGATTTTCTCGGTCTTGGCGTTCCTCCTTCCATGCCTAGCCTTGGCGAATTACTTGCGCAAGGCAAGAACAATCTGGATGCATGGTGGATTGCCTTATCCACCTTCATGGTACTGACCATCGCGCTGCTGCTACTCACCAACATCGGCGACGCCTTGCGCAACTCGCTTGATGTACGGAGAAAAGCATGAGCTTGCTCACCGTGCGTGATCTGTCGGTGCGCTTCGGCCGCACGGCGGTGGTTAATCGCGTCAATTTTGATATTGCGGCCGGCGAGAAATTCGCGTTAGTCGGCGAATCCGGTTCCGGCAAAACCGTCAGTGCCTTGCAATTAATGGGCATGACACCCGATGCAAACACCACCGGTAGCATTGTTTTCGGAGGGCGTGATATTCGCCTGATGTCGGATGCGCAGCTACGTACGCTACGCGGCAAAGATATCGCCATGATTTTTCAGGAGCCGATGACAGCGCTTAACCCGCTGTTCACGATCGGCAATCAGATTGCTGAAGTGCTGATGCTGCACGAAGGCTTGAATGCCCGTGCTGCGGCATTGCGCGCGGTTGAGCTGCTCGACAAGACCGGCATTCCTGAGCCCGCCCGGCGTGCGCTGTCGTATCCACATCAGCTATCCGGCGGACAGCGACAGCGCGCGATGATTGCAATGGCACTTGCTTGCAAGCCCAAGCTTTTGATTGCTGATGAGCCTACCACCGCACTCGATGTCACGATTCAGGTGCAGATACTTGAGCTACTGAATCAGCTGCAGCGCGACGAGGGTATGGCGATACTGATGATCACGCATGACCTGAATCTGGTGAAGCGTTTCGCGGATCGGGTTGGCGTGATGCAGCAGGGCCGATTACTTGAAGTGGCTGATACTGCAACGCTGTTCGCCTCGCCGCGCGAGACCTACACCCAGCAGCTGCTGGCGAGCCATTCCAAGCGCATGGTATCCGAGCATTCGGATGGCTCAACGCTGCTTGAGGCGAAGGGCGTGCGGTGCAGCTTCTCAATCAAGCAGGGTTGGTTCAAGCAGCGTGAATTTGTCGCGGTGGAGTCGCTAGATCTCACGCTGGCGCGTGGCGAAACACTGGGCATTGTCGGTGAGTCCGGCTCTGGCAAATCGACACTCGGCATGGCGCTATTACGTTTGTCAGTTGCCAATACCCAGGGACGCGTCGTGTTCGATGGTCAGGCGATCAGCGAGATGAGTAGTGCGCAGTTACGTCCTTTACGCGCGCAGATGCAGGTAGTGTTTCAGGATCCGTTTGCCTCACTATCGCCGCGCCGAACGATCGAGCAGACGGTGGGTGAGGGCCTCGCTCTGCATCAACCCCATCTATCGCGCTCACAACTGCGATCCTTGGTCTCGCAGGCGCTGAGCGAGGTTGGGCTATTGCCTGAGATGATGTCGCGTTATCCGCATGAGTTTTCAGGTGGTCAGCGCCAACGTATTGCAATAGCGCGCGCCTTGGTTCTGAAGCCGGCGCTGATTCTGCTCGATGAGCCTACCTCGTCGCTGGATGTGTCGGTGCAGTATCAGGTGCTGGAGTTATTGGCGATGCTGCAGAAGAAATATGGTATCGCGTATCTGTTCATCAGCCATGATCTGGCAGTCATCCGCGCGATGGCACACCGCGTGCTCGTCATGAAAGATGGCGTGGTGGTCGAGAGCGGAACAACCAGCGAGGTGTTGTCTGCACCACGCGAGGCCTATACCCAGCGGCTACTGGCGGCGGCGGAATTTTCACTGGCTGCCTAGAAGCAAGCGGGTGCGCTCGCTCTTCGTGTTTACTCGTAGCGCTTACGATGGCGTGGTTCTACGCGTCGCGTATCACGCCGATCGGCAATCTCGACGCGGGTGCGCTTGCTGACTTGTCGCTTGGCCGCTGGCGAGTCTTCGCGAGTCGAGGCGACAGCCACGCGCGACTTGCCGCGCTTGTCGGGACGCACCTGTAGCTTCAACTCTTGTCCCGGCTTCAAACGATCATTTTTCAGATCATTCCACTCACGGACTTCGGCCACAGTCACCTTGTAGCGCGTTGCGATGCTATCCACCGTATCGCGCTTGCCGGCACGCACTTTGATTCTCTTGCGTGGTGGCTCATCGGGTGCAACTGCAAGGGTCGCATTGTCGGCAAGATCTTGTCCGATGTCTTTGCCGGATTCACTGGCGGGTTTCGGCACCAGCACCACCGAGCCCATTGTCGGGTGCATGTTGGGCGGTATGGCATTCGCCTCACGGATCACGGCGGGCGTGGTCTTGAATCGGGTAGCAATGGTTTCAATCCGCTCGCGCGCCGCAGTCACCTTGTGCGCCGTCCAGCTCGATAACGCATGGGACCACTTCGACAGGTTTTCCTTGAATTTTTCGGCATTGATCTGCGGCAGCAGAATACGAGTATTGGGGCTGCCGGTGATCACTGGCTTATTGAACTGCGGGTTCAAGGCCTTGAATTCTTCCATCGGAATCTCGGCCAGCTGAGCGGCGAGCTTGACGTCGATATCGCGTGTTTTATTGATCGAGACAAAGTAGGGTTGGTTTTCAACGACGGGCAGCGCCAGTCCATACTGTGCCGGTGCTGAAACCAGATTCTTGACCGCTTGCAGCTTGGGGTAGTAGTTGCGGGTCTCGGCAGGCATGTAGGCCGACAAGCTGTTGTAGTCGGTATTGCGTCCAGCCGCTTGTGCTTTGGCGATGGCGCGCGAGACTGAACCCTCGCCCCAGTTGTAGGCCGCTAACGCTAGCTGCCAGTCGCCGAACATCCCGTACAGCCTCTGCAGATAGTTGAGCGCCGCATCCGTCGACGCGATGACGTCGCGTCGTTCGTCGCGGAAGATATTCTGCTTCAGGTTGTAATCACGTCCGGTGCTCGGGATGAACTGCCACATACCGGCAGCCTTTGCACTGGAATAGGCTTGCGGATTGAAAGCGGACTCGATGAAGGGCAGCAGCGCCAGTTCCATCGGCATACCGCGCCGTTCAAGTTCCTGAACTACATGGAACAGATAACGCGAGGCACGCTGCGTGGTGCGCTGAATATATTCCGGCCGCGAGCTGTACCAGGTGACATGAGTGGCTACTAGCGGATTATTCAGATCCGGAACCGCAAAGCCCTTGCGGATGCGATCCCAGACATCAAAGCTGGTGACGGTGACGTCATCGTAGGTGGCATCGACCTCGGCATTGCCGAGTCGCGGGCCGTCGGCGGAACGCGTTTCCCGGGATTCCACCGCTTGGTTCGAGGGTTCGACGCTAAGATCGATCGCATAGGCGGTGGGAAGTGCCTGAGCGGCCAGCAGTGCTGCGAGGGTCAGCCGGCGAAATTGGGTGTGCTGCATGGGGTATTTGAGCGCATCAGGCCTCTGATTGAGCCGATCGCGCGAGTGAAGTTGCCGCAAGTGTAAGAACCGGGGGTGATGCCGTCAAGAAAAAGTTGCCATTTTGCGGCAGCGAGGTGTGGGGCGTAGTCGCCCTTGTCCTCAAGGGATGTCCGCACCCGTTATCGCATCGGCCAGTTGATCGGCCCTTGGCATCGGAATTTCCGAAGCGGATAGGCGGCTTAACGAAAGCCGTTTTTCCATTCTCTCAGCGCGGCGAATGAGGCGATCGGATCGTCGTTCGCCACCCGACCGGTTGCTCGAAGGGTGCGCAGTACCGAAGGCTCGCGGTAGCGCAGGAAGGGATTGGTGCGCTTCTCGAGGCCGATGGTGGAGGGCACGGTAGATTCACCACGCGCACGTTGCTGCTCTACTTGCGCGAATCTGGCGGCAAGATCTGCATTGTCGGGTTCTGCCGCCACCGCAAATCGCAAATTCGATAGCGTGTACTCATGCGCGCAATACACCAGGGTATCGTCAGGGAGCGCGGCGAGTTTGGCCAGCGATTGCGTCATCTGCCCCGGCGTTCCCTCGAACAGGCGCCCACATCCACCGGCGAACAGCGTATCACCGCAAAATAGCCAGTTCTGCGCATCAGCAACATAGGCAATATGGCCGGCCGTATGACCCGGTACATCGAGCACCTTGAGCCGCAAGGCGGGTGAGGGCAGATCGACAACATCGTCTTCATGCAGCGGACGCGAAATACCAGGAATTTTCTCGCCCGCTGGTCCGAATACCGGTACTGACCAGTTCGAAAGAAGTTCTGCGACGCCACCTGCATGGTCGGCGTGATGGTGAGTGAGTAGAATAGCGGTCAGTTTCAAGCCACGTGAACGCAATGCATCTTCGATCGGCGCGGCATCACCGGGATCAACGACCGCAGCATGCTGCTGGTCATGAATTAGCCAGAGATAGTTGTCGGCGAATGCCGGTATCGCAGTAACTTGCAGGGATGGTGGCGTAGACATCAGCATGAATCCAGACGCTTTATATAGGCCGATTATATCGCTCGCTCCCTGGTTAGATACGCCAGCGGGTGCCTATGCCCATGCGTGGGAGCAGTCGAGGCTGAATGAATTGACGGCCGATATCTTTGGCTACAACGCCGTACAGATCGGCTTGCCCATGTTTGACACACTGGCGGCTAATCGAATGCCGAACCGCTGGATCACCGATTCCCACTTGCCCGCCGACGCTGTCAGCGCAGAGCGCCAGGTGGTCGTGGTGCATGACTTCACCGAGTTACCGTTTGCGACGCAAAGCCTCGACCTAGTGGTGATGCCGCATGTGCTCGAGTTTTCCGCAGAGCCGCATCAAGTGCTGCGTGAGGTTGAGCGCGTGCTGATACCGGAGGGGCAGGTCATTATTTGTGGCTTCAATCCCGTCAGTATGTGGGGCGCACGTCAGTCGGTGGGACGGATGACGGGCGCGCACTTTCTGCCACTGCATGGTGAGTTCATCAGTGTGCCGCGCTTGAAAGACTGGTTGAAGCTTTTGAATATGGAAATCAATCGTGGCCACTTCGGCTGTTACGCGCCACCATGCGCGACTGAAAAATGGTTGGGCCGCTTTTCTTTCCTGGAAAAGGCGGGTAATCGTTGGTGGCCCTATCTGGGTGCGCTTTATATTGTGCAGGCGATCAAACGAGTACAAGGCATGCGCTTGATTGGTCCGGCATGGGATAAAAAACGTTCGGTTGTTCCGAGCGCAATGCCGGTGACGAATCGCATGAAAAAACAAAGAGATCAGAATGGATAGCGTTGAAATTTTTACGGATGGCGCGTGCAAGGGTAACCCTGGCCCAGGTGGTTGGGGTGCCTGGATTATTCATGGCAATCTCGAGCAATGGATAGCAGCGGGCAGACCGGAAGCAAAAACCAAGTCATTGTTTGGTGGTGAGATGGCGACCACTAACAATCGTATGGAGTTACTTGCGGTGATTGAGGCGTTGAACGCACTGAAGCGTCCCTGTGAAGTCATGGTTCATACCGATAGCCAGTATGTACACAAAGGCATCAGTGAGTGGTTAGCGGGTTGGAAAGCGAAAGGTTGGAAGACTGCGAGCAAAGCGCCCGTTAAAAATGTCGATCTGTGGCAGGCACTCGACGAGGCCAGATTGCGTCACCAGATAGAATGGCGTTGGATCAAAGGACACGCGGGTCACGAGGGAAATGAAATGGCCGATGAGCTCGCTAACCGTGGTGTCGAATATGCGCGCGGAAATGCGCGTGTTGCCTGAGCTCGCTTTATTTATCAATGACATCCATGCGACAGATTATTCTTGACACTGAGACGACCGGACTGAACCCCAGAAGCGGCGACCGCATCATTGAAATCGGTTGCGTTGAGATGGTGAATCGCCGTCTCACCGGAAACAACTTTCACTACTACATCAACCCGGAACGCGACTCCGACCCCGGTGCTCTGGCAGTACACGGCTTGACTACTGAATTCCTCAGCGACAAGCCGAAGTTTGCAGATATCGCCGACACCTTGTGCGAGTTTGTGCGTGATGCCGAGATCATTATTCACAACGCCCCGTTTGATGTCGGCTTTCTGGATGCAGAGTTCGAACGAGTCGGTAAATCAAATTTTGCCGCGCAGGTGCGGCAGGTGATTGATACGCTGGTACAGGCCAAAGAACTCTTCCCCGGTAAGCGTAATTCACTCGACGCATTATGCGAGCGCTACGGCGTTTCGAATGCGCACCGCACCTTGCATGGCGCCTTACTCGATGCCGAGCTGCTGGCCGAGGTGTATCTCGCCATGACCCGTGGTCAAGATAGCCTGGGCATGGATTTGCAGGCGGGTGCTGACGGCGATGATGTCAATGGTGTAGGGATTGCGATTGCCGACATTCTGATGCTGCCGCCGACCGCCGATGAGCTCGCCGAGCACGAGGCCTTGTTACAGACGCTGGATAAGGAAGCGAAGGGCGCTTGCCTATGGCGGCAGCTGGGGGCGGCCAGCTGAAGTTGATGGCGCAGTCTTGCTATGCGATAATTCGCGCCCCTCGGGAGGTTAGCTCAGGGGTAGAGCGATCGCCTCACACGCGATAGGTCGCTGGTTCGAAGCCAGCACTTCCCACCAGAACTTTGAAAGCCGGCCCACCGTGGTCGGCTTTTTCATATGTCCGCTTACGGTGTCCGCTTGCGCTGTATCGCCGCACCCGGGCGCAACTTCTTCTGTCCGAACCGTTTTGCCAATGTCTTCAGTGGCGGGGTTTCTGCGCTGCGAGTACGCCTGGTCATCATCGCGGGCGTATCTGAGCGTGGCACCAGATGTTGAGGACCATTACCAATCAGCTCGGCGCGACCCATACGGCGTAGGCCATCGCGCAGAGTTTCCCAGTTGTTTGGGTCGTGATACCGCAGCAACGCTTTATGAAAGCGACGAATTTTCGCAGTGCGCGGTGTTTCTACGGTTTCGGAATCGCGGGCAATCTTGCGTAGCGGGTTCTTGCGCGTGTGATACATCGCAGTCGCCATCGCCAGCGGCGTCGGCAAAAATGATTGCACCTGATCGAGCCGGAAATCATTTTGCTTCAACCAAATCGCAATATTCACCATATCTTCGTCGGTGGTGCCGGGGTGGGCCGCGATGAAGTAGGGAATCAGGTACTGTTCCTTGCCCGCTTCCTTCGAGTACTTATCGAACAATTCTTTGAACCGATAGTACGAGCCCATGCCGGGCTTCATCATTTTCGAGAGCGGGCCTTCCTCAGAATGCTCGGGGGCGATTTTCAGCAAGCCGCCGACATGATGCGTCGCCAGTTCTTTTACATACTCGGGTGAGCGTACCGCCAGGTCATAGCGTAAGCCGGAGCTGACCAGAATTTTCTTCACGCCTTTGATCGCGCGCGCGCGGCGGTACAGCTGCACCAGCTTGCCGTGATCCGTATTCAAATTGCTGCAAATCGTTGGATAGACACAAGACAGTCGTCGACAACTTTGCTCGATGCTTGGGTCTTTACAGCCGAGGCGGTACATGTTCGCGGTTGGTCCACCGAGGTCAGAGATGGTGCCGGTAAATCCTTTGGTCTTGTCGCGAATCAGTTCAATCTCGCGCAAGATAGAAGGTTCGGAGCGACTTTGAATGATGCGGCCCTCGTGCTCGGTGATGGAGCAGAAGGTACAGCCACCAAAGCAGCCGCGCATGATATTCACCGAAAAGCGAATCATGTCCCATGCAGGGATTTTTGCATCACCATAGGCAGGATGCGGCGCACGTGCATAGGGCAGGTCATACACATGATCCATCTCTTC
>JAIXQV010000170.1 GCA_027485535.1 Oxalobacteraceae bacterium
CCAGCTCGGCCATCCGGCGCGAAGATTTGTCGCAACAAGTAGAACGCGGCACGAATCAGCAGATAAGACAAAGCCAGCGGGACTGCAACGCGCAACAGGCCAACACTCTGGTAGCTCGAGAGCACGCGGCTAGCAATTGCCACCAGAACCAAAATCAGCAACGGCGTCAGTAATCGCCGCAAGCTGCTGTTAGCAGACCCAAGAGGATTGGCTTGACCCACTAGCCGTCGGCTCAAAAAACGCGACAACCACCAGCCGAGCGCGACACAGCCTGCGAGCGTTAGCAGCTGCCACTGCAAATTCGGATCATTGATATCGGCCAGCAGCTGCGACCAAAGATTTTGTGCAGAGTTCATCGAGATTCCAGCAAAGCGGCATCACGCAGATGCCGCATCATCACTATCCCAAGTTGTGACCGATATTGTGACAAACGCCTAGACAGCGCCCAGCTTGCTTCATGTCACACGTTCAAGCACTGCAGCGAAGAACCCATCGGTCGCGTGCAGATGCGGCAGTAGCTGCAAGTAGTCACCCGTATCCAGAGCAATCTTTTGCTCTGCCAATATCTCACGCGCAGGCACCAGTTTGTACTGCGTATGCTCTGACAAAAACTGCGTGATGATTGCCTGATTTTCTTCTGCCAGCAAGCTGCATGTTGCATAAATCAATCTTCCGCCCGGTTTGGGTAAGCGCGCGGCGCTGCAGAGGATGCTGTACTGGCGTGCACATAACTCGGCCACATCGTTGGGCTGCTGGCGCCACTTGATATCTGGGTTACGACGCAAGGTACCGAAACCACTACATGGCGCATCGACCAGTACCCGATCGATCTTACCGGCCAGTCGCTTGACCTTGGCATCTTTCTCATGCGCGATCAGCACCGGATGCACATTCGATAGCCCGCTGCGCGCGAGCCGCGGCTTCAGCTTAGCGAGTCGTTTATCGGAAATATCAAATGCGTACAGGCGACCGGTATTGCGCATGGCGGCACCTATCGCCAGTGTTTTGCCACCAGCGCCTGCACAAAAATCGACCACCATCTCGCCACGTCGCGCGCCCAGCAAATGCGCTAATAACTGACTGCCTTCATCCTGAACCTCGATCGCGCCTTGCTTGAAGACCAGTAGATTTTGCAACGCCGGCTTGGCGTGAAGGCGTATTCCTTGCGGTGCGTAGGTCGTACGCTCGAAAGGAATCGCCGCAGCGGTGAGTGCCGCAAGCACCTCATCGGCCGAGGACTGAATAGTATTAATCCGTAAATCGAGGGGTGCCGGGCGATTAAGCGCATCCATCAATTGCTCGGATTCATTCTGTCCATACTGCGCAATGAACCGAGCTCGTATCCACTCTGGAAAATTGCATCGCAATGAAGGCGACAGCGTAGCGCGATCGATACTCATCACGTGCGCCAGCCAGGTGCGCTCATGTTCTTCCAAGCCGCCTAATGCATCAGCACCCGAAGTTTCAGCCAGCGCGAGTAATGCGACACGGCGCATCTGAGGGCCACTACCTGATTCGGAAAAGTTCATCAGGACCAAGCGATGGCGCAGCAACGCGTAGACGGCTTCCGCAATCGCGCCACGTTCACGTGAGCCGAGTTTGGGGTTCTCGCGAAAAAAACGCGACAGGGTGACATCGGCTGGGCCGACAAATCGCAATACTTCGCGCAGCGCCTGTTCGGTACCACCGATCACCACCGGAGAGAGTCTCATGCACTACTTTCAAGGATGCGCTTCACTACAATGGATAGCGACATGTCAGTCCGCTACTGGTGCGCTGCGCCGTACGTGCTCCCCGTCGAGCCGTATACGCCCTTCAACGATACCGCGCACGGCAGCTGGATAAATCCGGTGCTCCTCCGCCAACACGCGCTGCGCAAGTGTCTCCTCGACATCATCCTCAAACACGGGAACAACGGCCTGCTCGACGATGGGGCCATGATCCAGAGTCTGTGTGACGAAGTGAACCGTCGCACCGTGAAAGCGCACACCCGCCTCGAGCGCGCGCCGGTGGGTCGATAAACCGGGAAAGCTGGGGAGCAATGAGGGATGGATGTTGAGCAGACAACCGCGGTAGTGCTCGACAAAACCAGCGCTAAGGATACGCATGAAGCCAGCTAATACGACCAAATCTGGCTGAAAGACGTCAATTTGCTCGGCCAGCGCTCGATCAAAACTGACACGGTCAGGAAAGTTGAGATGATCTACGGTAGCGACCGGTATGCCTGCCACCTCAGCGGTGCGTAGTCCGCCTGCATTGGCGCGATTACTAATGACCGCCGCGATCCGAGCGGGCCATTTATCGGCGACAGCGGCACGGATAATTGCCTCCATATTGCTGCCGCGACCCGAGATCAGGATCACGATATTTTTCATGTCGCGGATTGTAGCAGCGAGTACTTATGCAGCAACGCCGATCAAGTGCGCTGATTTTGCCTCGACGCCAAGCTGAGCGCTCGGCATACCGATTAATCGAACGAGAAGAAAACTCGAAAGGGCACGCGCTTCTCGGCCCAGTAATCGGCGGCGTCGCGGAAGACATCAAGCAAATTTTCACGCGCTTCGCGGTCGAATTTTTGTGTCTGCGGCAGCTGGTCCAGCACGATAAGGAAACCGGGTTGCTGACCCACCCGATGAATCTGGTCAGTCAGGCAATCGCGCAAGCCATCGAAATTCTTGGCAAAGGATTTCGGGATATGGAAGGATTCCGCAATCGCTGCAAGCACTTGCTGACGCGTCAGTGCTTGCGAGAGATTCGCGTATAAAAAATGATGGGCAAGCCGAACTGCCTCGGATTGCAGATCAACGACCCGAAATGCGCGTATCGATTGCACGACGTTACCCGGCACGGTGCGCAGCAATTCCTCGCCGGCTTCCGGTTCCGAAATGTGTTCGTCGCGCTGAGGTAGCGCGCTGAGCATGTAAATGTTCACGATCCTATAGACAACTCAAAGCACGTCGGAAAGTTATTATTATTACTACGCCGACGCGTACTGGTACACCCAAGCCACTGCCTCAACGCCCGTCCAACTTTGGCGAATTGTTTTACGGCAAGGCGAAATCATACCTGCGCTTCGTTGCGGGAAAAACCCCTGAATCCAGATGGCATCACGAAAACTATTAAATATGACAATTATTTAGCCTAACTGTGTCTAAAATCCGTCATCCTGATTGAATCAGCGCTTATGCGCCAAAGCGAATTCGGGTTGGATTAATGCTCAGATCGTGTGGACTGTCCGCATTGCGGACGCGGCCGAGGGCTTGAGCACCCCAAAAAACCGCAGAACGTCCTCACGGCGATGCAGGGTATCGATCTGGCCCAGCTCGATCAAGGACCGGGTATAGCTAGATTCGAACAACAGATAGGATGCGAGCGCCGCCCCCCGCCGCTCAGTGGCGCCGATCGCTGAAAGCAGTGTGCGGATGGGTAGCGGCAGGCTACCGGTGTGCTGACTTGCGATGGAATCAAGCGGCTTGGATGGCGTGATTGCCAACATCTCGATCGGGCGCAGCGAAGTCTTCTGTCGTTGCTCGGGCGTGAGGATTGAGAGCGTTTGGTTGATGCGAGCCATGCGCTCGATGTCGACCGACAAGCCATCCAAAAAAATACTCGACATTGCATGCCCCGCGATCTGCGCCAAACTTGGGTAGCCGGAAAACTCATCAAATTTTCTGCCGCTACCACCAATATTGCCGGCCCCAATCACGAGTACCCGGTCTGCGCCAAGATGAATTGCCGGTGAAATGGGCGCTAGCTCGCGCAATGAACCGTCGCCGAAATATTCGCAACGATCCTCACAGTACAGCGGTACGGACGGAAAAATCAGCGGAATCGCTGATGAGGCAAGCAAGTGATCGACACCGATCTGCTGCGGTACCGCTACTCGTTGGATTCTGCTCCAGGGCGGTATGTGCGATGCAGATTGATAAAACACCACATGGCGCCCTGCGGTATAGGACGAGGCAGACACTGCCAGCGCATCCAGATGACCCTGCTCCAGCGCGGCATCGAGCCTAGGCAAATCCAGCATCTTGTGCAGCAGCCCCACCAACGGCGAGTTGTCGAGCAACGAGTTGGGGGGCGATGTATGCCACTGGCGCAGTAGCCAGCCGAATGAGAGCAGCGATAACCAACGCGCACCCGACCGGATTACGCCGATCGAGTCTGCGCGGTAGACCTGCTCTACTTCCAAACCACGCCAGACACTGAGCAGGTGTGAAACACTCTGCTCAAAATTATCAGCGCGACAGGCGAATGCGGTAGCGTTAATCGCGCCGGCCGAGGTACCGCAGACAATCTCGAAGGGGTTCTTGCTCGCGGGCCAGCCAACTTCACTCAGCAGCGAGCAGATGGCCTGCAAAACGCCCACCTGGTAGGCGGCACGGGCGCCGCCACCAGTCAGAAAGAGTGCAGTCTTTTGCGGCGAGGACATCGCCGCAGATTAACAGCAGGCAAGTCGCTTGCGAAGTGCCGCTCGCTACTATGTCTGGATTGCCACAGTCGATTTATTTCGGCTGCATGCGGATAGCGCCATCGAGTCGAATGGATTCACCATTCAGCATGCAGTTCTCGATGATGGTCTTGGCCAGTTGCGCATACTCATGCGGCTTACCGAGACGCGGCGGGAACGGCACCATTTTGCCCAGCGAGTCTTGCACTTCCTGCGGCATGCCGAGCAGCATCGGCGTTTCAAAAATACCCGGCGCGATGGTCATAACGCGAATACCGTTACGCGACAAGTCTCGCGCCATGGGCAAGGTTAGCCCGACCACGCCGGCTTTCGAAGAACCATAGGCTACTTGACCGACCTGGCCGTCATAGGCAGCGACCGAGGCGGTATGGATGATGACACCGCGCTCACCATTGGCATTTGGTGTGTTGTTCGCCATCGCCGCCGCGGCGAGGCGCGACATGTTGAAGGTACCGACCAAGTTAATGTTCACCACGCGCTGGAACACCTCGAGTGGATGCGGGCCGTCTTTGCCGACCGTTTTTACGGCGGGCGCCACACCCGCGCAATTGATCAGTCCAACCACGGTACCCAGCGACTGCGCCGCAGCCACAACCGCATTGCCATCGGCCTCCGAGGTGACGTCGCATTTCACGAACTTGCCGCCGAGTTCGGCAGCCAGTTTCTCGCCCGCCTCAATCTGCAGGTCCGCCAGTACGACCTTACCGCCGTTCTCGACAATCATGCGTGCGGACGCAGCGCCCAAACCCGAGGCACCGCCAGTCACAATAAAAACCTGGTTTTTGATATCCATAGTTACTCCAAATGATAAGAAAATTGAGGGAGGAAGCGGTCTCTGGAAGCCGCGTCGCGCCGCATGATACCGCCACCAAAGACAAAGGCAGCCGAAGCTGCCTTTGCCGGGGAAGATCGAAGGATCAGCCGATCAGTCCCTGCGCCGCTAGCAGCGGCACAATCAGCAGAGCGACCAGGTTAATGATCTTGATCAGCGGGTTGACTGCAGGACCTGCGGTGTCCTTGTAGGGATCGCCAACGGTGTCACCAGTCACGGCCGCTTTATGGGCTTCGCTGCCCTTGCCGCCATGATGACCATCTTCGATGTACTTCTTCGCGTTATCCCAGGCACCGCCACCGGTACACATCGAGATAGCAACGAACAAGCCGGTCACAATTGTGCCCATCAACAAGCCACCAAGCGCCTTCGGACCAAGCACTACGCCAACCACGATCGGCACGACCACCGGCAGCAGCGAAGGCACCATCATCTCCTTGATCGCCGCGACCGTCAGCATGTCAACCGCCTTGCCATACTCTGGCTTGGCAGTGCCCTCCATGATGCCTGGAATCTCGCGGAACTGACGTCGTACCTCTTCCACCACCGAACCCGCTGCGCGACCAACCGCTTCCATCGCCATCGCACCAAACAGGAAAGGAATCAAGCCACCGATGAACAAACCAATGATGACCATCGGATCCGACAAGTCGAAGGTGACGTTGATGCCACGCTCATGCAGTGCATGGGTGTAATCAGCGAACAAAACCAGCGCCGCCAAACCAGCCGAGCCAATCGCGTAGCCTTTGGTCACTGCCTTGGTGGTGTTACCAACGGCGTCGAGCGGGTCGGTAATGTCACGCACACTCGCAGGCAAATTCGACATTTCGGCGATTCCACCAGCGTTATCGGTGATAGGGCCGTAGGCGTCGAGTGCAACGATGATGCCCGCCATCGATAGCATTGCCGTCGCTGCGACTGCGATACCGTACAAGCCAGCCAGCGCATACGACACAAAGATACCTGCGCACACGAACAATACCGGCCATGCCGTCGATTTCATCGAGATACCGATACCTGCGATGATGTTCGTCGCGTGCCCGGTGGTGGATGCCTGTGCAATGTGCTTGACCGGATGGAAATCGGTACCGGTGTAGTACTCGGTGATCCAGACCATCGCTGCCGTCAGTACCAGTCCAACGATGCACGAGCCGAACAAGGCCATGGCAGAGGCGCTACGGTCATCAGCAAGCGCGAGTGGCTCCGGGAACAGGGCTGTGGTCACAAAGTAGAACGCAATCAGCGACAGCACACCGGACACGATCAGGCCGCGATACAGTGCCGGCATGACGTTCTTCATGTTCGGGCTGGCTTTAACGAACATCACGCCGATGATCGAGGCGATGATCGACACGCCACCCAGAATCAATGGATAGATGACCGCTTCTGTCTTGCCTGATACCGCCATCAAAGCGCCCAGTGCCATGGTGGCAATCAGCGTAACCGCGTAGGTCTCGAACAAGTCGGCCGCCATACCAGCGCAGTCACCCACGTTATCGCCGACGTTATCGGCAATCACCGCCGGGTTACGTGGATCATCCTCGGGAATACCTGCCTCGACTTTACCTACCAAGTCAGCGCCGACGTCAGCACCTTTGGTAAAGATGCCACCACCAAGTCGGGCGAAGATCGAGATCAGCGACGAGCCAAACGCGAAGCCCAGCAATGGCTTCAGGGTGACGGGGTCAGCGTGCTCAAGACCACCAATCAGCCAGAAGAAGATCGACACGCCAAGCAGGCCAAGGCCAACCACCAGCATGCCGGTGATTGCGCCGCCGCGGAAAGCAACATCCAGCGCCGGGCCGATGCCTTGCGTTGCTGCTTGCGCAGTACGCACGTTGGCACTGACCGATACATTCATACCGATGAAGCCGCAAGCACCTGACAGCACAGCGCCGAGCACGAAGCCGGCAGCAGTGGGCAGATCAAGGAAAATACCAATCAAGATCGCTAGTACCACGCCGACCATTGCAATGGTCTGGTACTGACGAGCCAGATAAGCCGCTGCGCCCGCCTGAATCGCTGCAGCAATTTCTTGCATGCGCTCGTTACCGGGGTCCTTGCTCATAATCCAGCTGCGCGAGATCAAGCCATAGATCACGGCAATCAAGCCGCACACTACGGCAAACCATAAGCCTGTCGATGCCATACGTCTCCTCCAGAAGTACCTACCAATTATGAAAACTACCGTTCCAGCTCGATTCGGCTGGTTCTTTTGCTGCCACTACACAAATCAGCATGTGCGGAGCACGCCCATGCGCGTCTCGAATATCAACTAGTCGCCTTAACAACGCGCGAGCAAATAAAAAGCGGACCCATAGTCCGCTTTATAAAACATCATGCTGCTAGCGCCGCGAGTGCCCGGTCACGAATCTCCTCAACCGCGCCTACCCCGGAGATTTTGCGATAAGCCGGCGCCCCCGGTTGACCTGATGCAGCCCAATCATTGTAGTAACCCACAAGCTGCACGGTCTGATCGTGATAAACAGCAAGCCGCTTCATCACTGTTTCTTCGCGGTCGTCATCGCGCTGTATCAAATCTTCACCGGTCATATCATCTTTACCAGCGACCTTGGGCGGGTTGAATTTCACGTGATAGGTACGACCAGAGGCGTTATGAACACGACGCCCGCTCATGCGTTCTACGATAGCCTCATCGGGCACATCAATCTCGAGCACGTAGTCGATCGTGACGCCCGCCTCTTTCATCGCCTCAGCCTGAGGGATGGTGCGCGGAAAACCGTCGAACAGGTAACCTTTGCCGCAATCGTCATGTGTCAATCGATCTTTGACCAGGCCAATGATGATGTCATCGGATACCAAGCCGCCCGCATCCATCACTTTTTTTGCTGCCAAGCCGAGCGGCGTGCCTTCTTTCACTGCAGCACGCAGCATGTCGCCGGTAGAAATCTGTGGGATGTTGAATTTCTCTTTGATAAAAGCAGCCTGCGTGCCTTTACCGGCACCTGGAGGTCCCAAAAGGATGAGCCGCATGGTGAGTCCTTGTTCGTTTATGCCTTTGGCGCGTCATTCAACCGCTGCACGGCATTATTGTCAGATGTTTAGCTTGCCCGAAACTTACCACAGAATACGCCGCGCCCTTTTGGTTCATGCATGATTGAACTTGCTCAAACGGCAAAATGCTGTCGCACGCGCTCGAGATCTTCGGGTGTATCGACGCCCGCCGCCGGCGCTGCATCAACCAAGTGAACCGCGATACGGTGGCCATGCCACAGCACACGCAACTGCTCCAGCGCCTCAATGGTTTCCAGCGGCGATACAGAAAGCTCAGGGTAGCGCAACAGAAAATCACGCCGGTATGCGTAGATGCCGATGTGCCGTAACGGGGTGTAATGCGGCGGCATGGATTGCGTATCACGCGCAAATCTGTCGCGGTGCCATGGCAGCGGCGCGCGCGAGAACATCAGCGCATCACCCTTGGCATCGAGCACGACCTTCACGACATTCGAATTAAACACCTCGGCGATCTGATGGATAGTGTGCGCCGCGGTCGCCATTGGAGTGCTTGCATTGACACGCTCGGCGCAAGCATTGATCAGATCTGGATCAATCAGTGGCTCATCACCCTGCACATTCACAATGACTGCATCATCGGGTAAAGACAAATCAGCAGCGATCTCGGCGATGCGGTCTGTACCAGAGGGATGGTCAGCGCGCGTCATCCTTACCTCGACACCGGCCTGCTCACATGCCGCCACGACCATTGCGTGATCAGTGGCGACAATTACGCGCGACGCGTCCGATAAAGCAGCGCGCTCGGCAACACGCACCACCATCGGCTTACCGGCAATATCCGCCAGTGGCTTATCCGGCAGCCGGGTAGAAGCCATACGTGCCGGGATGATGACGACAAAAGACATCCGGCAGGCCAGCTTATTTTTCTTGGACAGCGGGCGCGTTCAAATCGCGCGCTTCTTCCGCCCACATGATGGGGATGCCGTCACGAATCGGATACGCAAGCCGATCGCCATTGCACATCAGTTCTTGCGCTTCCTTGTCGTACTTCAACGGACCCTTGCACAGCGGACAGACCAAGATATCAAGTAGTCGAGCGTCCATGCAATCTCTCCACAATGTTTTCGATCAGTGGCTCAGCGATCGTCGCTGTCACCGGCACCACCCACAAACGCGCATCATTGGCGAGCGCGTTAATGCGAGCGCATTTTACTGCATCCTTTTCGGTGATCAGGATCATGTCGGC
>JAIXQV010000119.1 GCA_027485535.1 Oxalobacteraceae bacterium
CTACGCGCAGATGATTGCGAGCACCACGCAACTGAATACACCGGGCAAGGCCTTGGCCAACATCGATGGCGTGCATGCATTGACCGATGTAACCGGCTTCGGGCTACTCGGCCACGCACGTGAAATGGCGCTGGGTGCGAAGCTGCGCGCACGTATCAATATAGCTTCCGTACCTTTACTCCCCTCTGTCGAGCAGCTTGCCACTGAGGGTCATGTGACCGGAGCATCAGCACGTAACTGGGCCGGCTATCATCAGGACATCACGCTTGATCCGATGATCACTTCGGTACAACAGGC
Organism: Oxalobacteraceae bacterium; assembly: GCA_027485535.1. GTDB lineage: Bacteria > Pseudomonadota > Gammaproteobacteria > Burkholderiales > Burkholderiaceae_D > Pernthalerella. Next base: position 298 of record JAIXQV010000119.1, read on the forward strand.
GCTGCTGACCGACCCACAAACTTCGGGCGGGTTGCTGGTGGCTTGCGCTGATGATGTGGTGGCGGATGTGATCAAGCTGTTTCATGCGCAAGGCTTTGCACATGCCTCAGTGATTGGTGAGCTTCAGCACGGCACGCCGGGTGTCGAGGTCGCCAGCGAATGACGCCAGTCACTGAAGCGTCACTCGCACTGGACTGCCGTGGTCTACGTAAAACCTATGGCACACGCACAGTGCTGCAAAACCTCGACCTGCAACTGCAGCCGGGTGAATACGTGGCGATCATGGGCGAGTCCGGCGTTGGCAAGTCGACTTTTCTGAATCTGGTCGCTGGACTTGATCATGCCGATCAAGGTGCGCTACTGATTGATGGTGTACCTGCACACACGCTCACCGATGAAGCCGCTACACGACTGCGCCGACAAAAGCTGGGGTTCATTTTTCAGGCGTTTCATCTGCTGCCGCATCTGAGCCTGCTGCAAAATATATCGCTGCCTTTGATGCTCAATGATTTACCGCAGCAGCGCGCGCTGGAGATGTTGCATGCAGTTGGCCTGGCAGGACGCGAACATGATTTTCCGCGCCAACTGTCGGGCGGCGAAATGCAGCGTGTTGCGATCGCCAGAGCACTAGTACACCGCCCACGCCTGCTGCTCGCCGACGAGCCCACCGGCAACCTCGACCCGGAGACTGCTGCCGACATACTGCGTCTGCTCAAGCATGAGATTCGAAGTAGCGGCGCCGCTGCCATTATCGTGACGCATTCACCGCTTGCTGCGGCCAGTGCCGATCGAGTTCTGGTTCTAACGCGCGACGGTTTGCGCCAACAAAACACCCCACCGCTTCACGCCTGATGAATCTATTACGCTGCCTGCTGATCGGCGAGTGGCGTGCGCATCCGGTGCGCGCACTGGTCGCGATCATTGCGATTGCCCTTGGTGTGGCACTCGGCTTTGGCATTCATCTGGTCAACAGCGCTGCGTTCAACGAGTTCTCTGCCGCGACGCGCAGTTTGTCCGGTAGTGCCGATCTACAGGCACGCGCTGTCGCCGGCCATGTCGATGAGCAGATTTATCCGCAACTGGCGAACCTGCCCGAGGTCGATATCGCCTCACCGGTCTTGGAGTTAGACCTGCCGGTACCCGGGCATCGCGGCGCGCTCAAGTTACTCGGCATCGATAGCTTTGCTGCGGCCACAATCACCCCCGATCTGCTCGGCATACCTGACAACGACCGCCCATTCGACGCGCTGATGCACGACACCGTGTTTCTATCACCGGCAGCGATGCAATGGCTGGGCTTAAAAAGCGGTGACACGCTGAAGGTATTGAGTGGGACACGAGAGATTAAGCTGCGCATCGCGGGTAGCCTGCTACAGGCGCGTGCCGGTCAGAAGCTGGCAGTGATGGATATTGGCAGCGCGCAGTGGCAACTTGATCGGGTCGGACAGATATCACGTGTCGATCTGAAACTGCTGGCAGGTGTCGACCGTGGCGAGTTTCGCAAAAAACTGGAAGCCCAATTCGCTGACACCCTGGTAGTCACTGAAACTGATGACCAAGACCAACGCAGCGCCACCATGTCACGCGCCTACCGCGTCAATTTGAATGTGCTTGCGTTGGTAGCCTTGTTTACCGGCGCGTTTTTAGTCTTCTCGACGCAGGCACTATCAGTGCTACGACGCCGACCGCAGCTGGCACTGTTGCGTACCTTGGGTGTGACACGACGCCAGCTTGTACAGCAGATTTTGGTTGAGGGCACGACGCTCGGCGTACTCGGTGCGCTACTGGGTATCGGCCTGGGTTTTGGATTGGCCAGTGCCGCGCTATCTCTATTAGGCGGCGATCTCGGTGGCGGCTACTTCCCGGGCGTGCAACCGCGTGTACATTTCAGTCCCGTCGCAGCTATGGTGTTCTTTATCGCAGGTGCCGGTGTCGCCCTACTGGGCAGCATCACACCCGCACTGGAAGCGGCGCGCGCGCAACCTGCTGCTGCATTGAAAGCCGGTAGCGAAGACTTGGCACTAGCACCGTTATCAACGCCATGGCCGGCGCTAATCGCGCTGATACTGGGCGCTGTCTGTACGCAATTACCACCACTCAGTGGCCTACCGATCTTTGGCTATCTCGCTATTGTGCTGCTGCTAGTCGGTAGCATTGCACTGATGCCGCGTAGCGCCGCTTGGCTGTTCAGTCGTCTGGCAAGCCGCTGGCGTGGCATGGGTGGCTCGCTGGCGTTGACCCGGCTGGCGAATGCGCCTAACCAGGCGGCGATTGCGCTGGGCGGTGTGCTCGCGAGTTTTTCATTAATGGTCGCGATGGCGATCATGGTGTCGAGCTTTCGTGTCTCGGTAGATGATTGGCTGCAGCAGCTACTGTCTGCAGATATGTATGTGCGGGTCGCTGGCGGTCATGAATCAGCGCGTCTGACGCCGCTCGAGCAAGAAACCATCGCGACACTACCCGCAGTGGGGCGTGTAGAGCGCACCCGCTGGTTGTATTTGTCACTCGATTCAGCACGACCAAACGTCGCATTGATTGCACGCTCGATTAACGCGGATGATCCGGAACGCGTGCTGCCATTAGTCGGCGAGTCGCTCAAAGAAGTCAATCAACCCATATGGATCTCGGAGGCGATGGTCGATTTATACGGTTGGCAGTTAGGCCAAACCGTATCGCTACCTTTTGCCGGCAAGGTGCATGCATTCACAGTTGCGGGCATCTGGCGTGACTATGCACGTCAGACTGGCGCACTACAAATCAAGTTATCCGACTACCGACAACTCAGCGGCGACCAAGATGTCAGTGATATGTCGCTTTGGGTAGCTAAAGATAGCGATATCACTGTGCTTCGAACACAGCTGGAAGCATTGCCGTTTAGTGCAGCACTTGAGTTCGCCGAGCCGAATGAAATTCGTGCCATTAGTCTGCGCATCTTCGATCGTAGCTTCATCATCACCTACCTGTTGGAGGGTGTGGCGATTGTGATTGGTCTATTTGGTGTAGCTGCGACGTTCTCATCGCAAGTGTTATCACGTGCCAAAGAGTTCGGCATGCTGCGCCATCTGGGCATCACCCGGCGACAGATTCTTCTGCTGCTGGCCGGCGAAGGCGCGCTGCTTTCCCTGCTGGCCATTATTGCTGGCTTCGTCGTGGGTACTTGTATCAGCCTGATTCTGGTGTTTATCGTCAACCCGCAGTCGTTTCACTGGACCATGCAGCTACACTTACCTTGGGGCTTGTTAGCGAGTGTCGCAATTGCCATGCTGGTATCCGCCGCACTCACGGCGCTGCTGGCGGGCAGAATGGCGGTCGCAGGTAGCGCAGTACGTGCTGTGCGCGAGGATTGGTGATGCGGATACGTTTCGACAAACTGCGCAACGCGATTTTTTTAGTCGCAAATTTGTTGACGAGATTAAGAAAAAATTCGTCGGTGAGATTAAGGGCGAGTTCGTCAGCGAGATCAAGGACAAGTTCATTGCTTACATTCTTGGTGACATTAAGCGTGAGATTAACGGTGAGATCAATCGTGAAATCACCGGCGAAATCAATGCCAAGCTTATTGGTAAATTTACTCATCACCGTGTTCTCGATCTTCGCTCTGCCGGCGCAGGTCACGGCCGAACCGCCGCGCATTGCCCAAGTGAGTCCGCGAACTGTGCTGAGTTTTCCGCGCGACTTCGGCGCCCACCCGGATTTTCGGACTGAGTGGTGGTATGCCACCGGCTGGCTGCAAACTGCTGACGGTCAACAACTGGGCTTTCAGGTGACCTTCTTCCGCTCTGCCACTGAGCATGAGCGCAGTAATCCGAGCAAATTCGCACCCAAGCAATTGATCGTCGCGCACGCCGCCTTATCTGATCCCGCGATCGGCAAGCTGCAACATGATCAGCGTGTGGCGCGCGCTGGATTCGGTTTGGCACAGGTCGCCGAATCCACCACCGATATCAAGCTCGGAAAATGGTCGATGCGACGCGCAGCGGATGGTCGCTATCATGTCACTCTGCCCGCGCGTGACTTCAGCTTCGACCTGACCCTAACGCCTACGCAACCGGTTCTGCTTCAGGGCGTACAAGGCTACTCACGCAAAGGCCCCAAGCCAGAGCAAGCCAGCCACTACTACAGCGAGCCGCACTTGCAGGTGAGCGGCGCAATTACCCGCGACGGCAAAACCATCACGGTCAACGGTAGTGCCTGGCTGGATCATGAGTGGTCGAGCACCGTGCTCGACCCGAAAGCGGTCGGCTGGGATTGGGTCGGTGCAAATCTGGACGATGGGCGCGCCTTGATTGCATTTCGAATCCGCGGTGCCGACGGTAGCAGCTTGTGGCAGCATGCGAGCTTGCGTGAGAAAGATGGTCGGCTAACACAGGTCAACGGCGACGCTATTCGGTTTACGCCGGTGCGCTTCTGGCGATCGCCGCGTACACAAGCCAGATACCCTGTGGAAGTCACCCTAGAAATTCAGCAACAGCGCTGGCAGTTACGCCCGCTGCAAGATGACCAAGAACTCGACTCACGCCAGTCAACCGGCGCCGTGTACTGGGAGGGCGCCATCACGCTGGAGCGTGATGGACGTCGCGAAGGACGCGGCTATCTGGAGATGACTGGTTACGTTAAACCATTGAAGCTATGAACACACCCACTGATCGACCAAAATCAAGTAAAGGCCTGAGAACACTGGCCGGGCTGATGCCTTTTCTGATGCCGTATCGTACCCGCATCATCCTCGCGATTGTTGCATTGATAGTCGCAGCATCGACCACGCTCACGCTACCGTATGGCTTTCGTAATCTGATTGATCTCGGCTTCACCACCGCAGGTAGCGCACAGGCAGAGAACGTCAATATCTACTTCATCGCACTGTTTCTGCTGGCCTGTTTACTTGCACTGGCCACAGCGGCGCGCTTCTACATGGTGTCCTGGCTCGGTGAACGCGTTACGTCAGATATTCGTGCTGCGGTCTACGCGCATGTACTTCGTCAGAGCCCGGCATTTTTCGAGATCACGCAAACCGGTGAGGTGCTGTCGCGTCTGACTACGGACACCACACTGATACAAACCGTGGTGGGCACGAGTATCTCGATGGCGCTGCGGAATATCTTGCTACTGATGGGCGGCGTTCTGATGATGTTCATCACCAGTCCCAAGCTGTCCGCGATCATCATCGTGATGCTGGTACTAGTGATTCTGCCGGTGATGGTATTTGGTCGCCGCGTAAGAAAGTTGTCACGCGCTTCGCAAGATCGAATTGCCGATGCCTCGGGTATTGCCGGTGAAATGCTGAATGCGATTGGCGTGGTTCAAGCCTATGCCCAAGAAACCCGTGAAGCGCGACGCTTCGGTAGTGCCGTTGAAACTGCATTTCGAACAGCGATTGCACGTATTCGCGCCCGGTCTTTATTGACCGCGATCGCGATTCTGCTGATCTTCGGCGCTATCGTATTTGTGTTGTGGTTAGGTGCCCATGCTGTCATCGAGGGCAGCATGAGTGCAGGCGAGTTGGGTCAATTCATCTTGTATGCCGTCATTGTCGCGGGTGCGATTGCGGCACTGTCGGAAGTCATCGGTGATGCGCAACGCGCTGCCGGTGCGAGCGAGCGTTTACTCGAACTGCTGGCCGAACAATCGCCGATTCGTTCGCCCGAGCATCCGACTGCGATGCCGCCGCGCGCGGCAAATGGTGCCGAACTCAGTATTGACAATCTTTCTTTCCGCTATCCGTCACGTCCCGATACGCTGGCGCTCTCTGATCTATCAATGGCAGTCAACGCCGGCGATACGATTGCCGTTGTTGGCCCCTCGGGTGCTGGCAAGACGACGCTGTTCCAGCTGCTGCTGCGATTTTATGATCCCGAGCGCGGCAGTATCCGGCTCGATGGTGTCGATATCCGCGAACTCCGCTTGCAAGATCTGCGCAACATGATCGGTATCGTGCCGCAAGATACCGTGGTGTTTTCTGCGAACGCCATGGAGAACATCCGCTACGGCCGCCCCGAAGCCAGTGATGATGAGGTGATTGCCGCTGCCAAATTGGCGGCAGCGCATGAATTCATCGAGCGCCTGCCGGAAGGCTACCAATCCTTTCTCGGCGAGCGTGGCGTGCGGCTATCCGGCGGCCAAAGGCAGCGCATTGCAATTGCGCGCGCACTACTGAAAAATCCGCCCTTGTTACTACTGGATGAAGCAACCAGCGCGCTGGATGCTGAGTCGGAGCGCCTGGTGCAACACGCGCTGGATGCGGCCATGCAGGGAAGAACCACGCTGGTGATCGCACACCGACTAGCGACAGTACAGCGCGCGACACGCATTATTGTTCTGGAGCAGGGGCGCGTCGTTGAAACCGGCACTCACGCCGAGTTGGTGGATGCCGGTGGTTTGTATGCAAGCCTGGCAGCATTGCAGTTTGCGTCGGAGTGAATAGAGATCAGTTCGCTGCGCTAAGCCTCTCTACGATGGCTCGCTGCAGCGCATAAAACTGCTCTGCACCACCGAGTGATTCGCGGCCCATGTCAATGGCTACCTCGAAGATCTCGCGCGACTCCTTCATCTCACCGACGCTGGCATAACACTCGGCAAGACGAAAAGCGGCTGGCACGAAGTCTGGATCAAGCATCAACAGCGTTGCATAAAAAATCGAGCCAACTAAAGGATCGCCTAGTGACTGAAGTATCAGTCCAGCCATGAATATAAAGCGCACATCCAGCGGACGATTGACGGAAAGGTACAGCGCCAGCGGTAAGGCTTCTTCGTAGTACTTTTCTTCAAACAGTCGGTGCGCTTCAGCATAGGCCGACTCGACCTGCTCATCCGTCCAGCCGTCGACCACGGCGGTCTGAATGCCGATTCCGAGGTGATGCTGCACTTGCGATAACTTATCGGGCCGCTCGCTGAAGCTGGTGTTGACCAGCGCGATGATGGCTTGAACGTTGCTCTGTATGGCGGTGCTGTGAAAGGGTTTCATGTGTACACCCGATCTAATCGGCTGCCGATACTGCATCGGCAATACGACTGAGCACCGCGATGCAAGCCTCACGCTGCGCCACTGACAGGGCGCTACCCGGCACCGCCGACGACTCAACTCCACTTCGGTCCAGCCGGGTCAGCAAGGCGTGCTGCTTGTCAGCGAAAAAATCTCGCCAGCGTTCATTCGGGCCGCTTTCCCTGTGCGGCGCGGCCGTATTCGGCGATAGCGGCCCCACCGATGGCGGCACCAGCGGCGTCAGACTGACGGGTGCCATGGTTGGAGTGGACAGTGGCTTGCTGCCAGCAAACTGCGCAGAGCTTACCGCTGCAGCCATCAATGCATTGGAATCGAACTTGATATTCATACAGATGCTCCATGAAGTGAGCGTTGGTGGGTTTACAACGGTGTCATTCCATCTGCTGTGACATTACGATAGGGTCGGTTCCGCGGCTCGTCGATTTATCCAAGCCAGAAATAGGCCGCGACGCGGGCAAGGTAAAATGCCGACTTTCCCGGATTCCCCAACATGCGCCAGTACCTCGACTTCATGCGCCATGTGCTCGACCATGGCACCGAAAAAACCGACCGCACCGGTACCGGTACGCGTTCGGTATTCGGCTATCAAATGCGCTTTGATCTGCGGGAAGGCTTCCCGATGGTCACCACCAAAAAGCTGCACCTGAAATCGATCATTCACGAGTTGATCTGGTTTCTGCAGGGCTCGACCAATATCGGCTACCTGAAAGAGAACGGCGTCACGATCTGGGATGAGTGGGCCGATGAGCAAGGTGACCTTGGGCCAATTTACGGCTATCAGTGGCGCTCATGGCCCGCACCGAATGGCGAGCATATTGATCAAATCGCCCAACTGATTCAGCAGATCAAATCCAACCCAGATTCGCGACGGCTCATCGTGTCGGCTTGGAATGTCTCCGATATTCCGCGCATGAAGCTACCGCCTTGCCACGCGTTTTTTCAGTTCTATGTGGCTGATGGCAAGTTGTCCTGCCAGTTGTACCAGCGTAGTGCCGACATATTTCTCGGCGTGCCATTCAACATTGCGTCGTACGCATTACTCACGCACATGGTGGCGCAACAGACCGGCTTGGATGTCGGCGACTTCATCTGGACTGGTGGTGACTGCCATATCTATGTCAATCATTTCGAGCAGGTACGTGAACAACTCTCACGCTCGCCGCTGCCTTTACCCAAGCTGCAACTCAAGCGTCAGCCTGACAGTATTTTTGACTACCGCTACGACGACATCGAGGTGGTCGGCTACCAGTCCCATCCGGCGATCAAGGCGCCGGTCGCCGTTTGAGGCAACCGGCGTACTGACTCACAAAACGAAGTCCGCTGCGGTCAGTCCAAGGTTTGTGCCGACCAATATCAATTGCATATCAGCTCCCCGGTTGCCGTCGACGTCGACCTGAATCACAGTATTGCCACTACTTTCAAACCAGGTCACCGAGTTAGCAACCGCACTGCCCGACTGGCCGGCAAACACGAAAGCCTGATCGCCCGCACGCTTGGTGTTGGCGTCAATCGGTGACAGATCGATCTTGTCGATACCCCAGATGAAGTCATCGATGATGTCCGAGGCCGCCAGCGTGCTATCCGACAGGTTGCGGAAGATGAAGATATCCGCGCCGCTGCCGCCATTGAGCCAGTCGGCACCGCTACCACCGTGCAGTCTGTCATTGCCAGTACCGCCCATCAGCGAGTCGGCACCGCTACCACCGAGCAGTCTGTCATTGCCAGTACCGCGAACGGACGAGCCGCCACTAGTGCCAGCGTGTAGATTTCGGTGGCCGGCGCAGCC
>JAIXQV010000053.1 GCA_027485535.1 Oxalobacteraceae bacterium
ACATGCATGGGCGCGATACCCAAGGCCTCAGTACTCGCCACTGGCTTGCCAAGTTCATGCTGCAAGCAGCGCATCAGGTGCGTATTCAGTGCGCCACCGCCGCAGACATGCACCGACTCCGCTTCAGGCGCATCACGCCGAAGCGCTTCCACAATCGTATGCACAGTCAACGCTGCCAATGTCGCCTGAATATCCACCGGGGTTTTGTTGGTGAAGCGCGCCAGCCGCGCCTGCAACCACTCAGGATTGAACAAATCACGCCCGGTACTTTTGGGTGCCGGCGCTGAGAGATAAGGCTCGGCTAACAGATCCGCCAACATCTCGGGCACTGGTCTGCCGGAGGCTGCCCACTCGCCGCCTGGATCGTAAGGCGTTCCCAAATGCATGCTCGCCCACGCGTCCATTAGTACATTGCCCGGGCCAGTGTCATAGCCGAGCACGCTGCCATCGGCGCGCAATACGCTCAGATTGGCAATGCCACCGATGTTCACCACCACCCGTGCCGCCGTTGGGCTGCCAAACACTGCCTGATGAAATGCTGGCACCAAGGGTGCGCCTTGGCCACCCGCTGCAACATCACGGCTGCGGAAGTCCGCAATCACATCAATACCCGTTAACTCGGCCAGCAGCGCCGGGTTGTTCACCTGTCGGGTAAATCTCAGATCGGGCCGGTGCCGTATGGTTTGCCCGTGCACACCGATCGCTTTGATGGCCGAGGCCGACAACCCGGCATCCGTCAGCAGCTGTTGCACGCAGTGGGCGTACAACTGCGCGAGTTGATTCGCGACCAAGGCCTCGCGTTCGATCTCATTCTGGCCGGCGCCTTGCAGCGCGAACAGTTCCTGACGCAAGGGCTCGGGAAAAGGCACATAGGCAGCCTGTAGCGCCCCATCGAAGGCGGTGAGCACGCCATCAACACCGTCGAGGCTGGTGCCTGACATCAGGCCGATATAAAGCGGGGCAGACATGGTTATGAATCAGTAGACGGAGCGATGTAAGTAAACGAAGAGGTTCGCGCATAGCAAACCGAACAGCAATCGACAGGGAGTGTATCGCCGATCATGTGCTCGTAACACAGCAGGATGGCCGAATTGCCAAAATCTTGGCACAGGCAGTTCGCAGACGGCGCACAGGCAGTGAACTGAAGTGAACGGCAATTTACGGCAGTGAACGGCCGAGCGGGAGTCATACGCGCAATCCGCTAGAATCGCGTGTTTACGAGCTGTTGCGCGCCATTGTTCTTCATTGCGCGAGGCTCGGTCGCCACCCGCGCGTTATAACAATGGAAAAGCCGCGCGTCATGATCCAACCCGAATCCGTATGAACGCAAACGCCGCCACCGACCCATCAACGCCAGCGACCCCGCCGCAACTTCCCCTTTCCGATGCAGTGCAGGAAGCGCTCGCGATCGTCAAGCGCGGCGCTGAAGAGTTACTGATTGAATCCGAGTTTGCGCAGAAACTAGCGCAGTCAGAAAAAACCGGTACGCCCTTACGCATCAAGCTTGGCCTTGACCCGACCGCACCGGATTTGCATCTCGGTCATACCGTGGTGCTGAACAAGATGCGGCAGTTGCAGGATCTTGGGCACACGGTGATTTTTTTGATCGGCGACTTCACCTCGATGATCGGTGATCCTTCCGGCCGCAACGTGACCCGCCCGCCACTGACGCGCGAGCAAATCGAAGAAAACGCAAAAACCTATTTTTCTCAGGCCAGCTTGGTGCTGGATCCGGCGCGTACCGAAATTCGCTACAACTCCGAGTGGTGTGACGCACTGGGTGCGCGCGGCATGATTCAGTTATCGGCACGCTACACGGTGGCGCGCATTTTAGAGCGCGAGGATTTCACCAAGCGACTGAAAGCCGGCACACCGATCTCGGTGCATGAGTTGCTGTATCCGTTAATGCAAGGCTATGACTCGGTCGCCTTGAAGTCCGATCTGGAACTCGGCGGCACCGATCAGAAATTTAATTTGCTGGTGGGGCGTGAACTGCAAAAAGATTACGGCCAGACACCGCAGTGCATTCTCACCATGCCGCTACTTGAAGGCCTTGATGGCGTCGAAAAGATGTCAAAGTCCAAGAATAATTACATCGGCATCACCGAAGCACCCAACACCATGTTCGCCAAGGTGATGAGCATCTCTGACGTAGCGATGTGGCGTTGGTATGACCTGCTATCGTTCCGTTCGCTGGTAGAGATTGCGCAGTTCAAAAAAGAGGTCGATGGTGGGCGCAATCCACGCGAGGTCAAGGTACTGCTCGGGCAAGAGATTGTTGAACGCTTTCATTCGCGCGCCGCAGCCGAGGCCGCGCTAAACGACTTTGATCATCGCGCTCGCGGTGGCATCCCGGACGAAGTACCTGAGTTAACGCTCAGCGGTGCGCCGCTGGGTATCGGGCAACTTCTCAAGCAAGCGCAACTATGTTCCTCGACCTCCGAAGCCTTGCGCATGGTCGAACAAGGTGGTGTTCGTATTGACGGCGAAACCATCAGCGACAAAGGTCTCAAAGTACCTGGCGGTACGTTTGTACTGCAAGTCGGCAAGCGTAAATTTGCGCGTGTGACGCTGTCGTAAGCAAGCACCCATGATCGGCTTGCTGCAACGTGTGTCCGAGGCGAGTGTGCGTGTCGATGGCGCGCTCGTTGGGCAGATCGGTCAAGGCCTATTGGTACTGCTATGCGCTGAGCGTGGTGATACCCGCAAAGAAGCCGACGCCCTGCTCACTAAACTACTAGGCATTCGCGTGTTTAGTGATGCCGAGGGTAAGATGAATCTGAATCTGGCGCAAGTACAGGGCGGCTTGTTGCTTGTGCCTCAGTTCACGCTTGCTGCTGACACACGATCCGGCACGCGCCCCTCATTCACCCCGGCCGCACCACCTGCAATC
>JAIXQV010000210.1 GCA_027485535.1 Oxalobacteraceae bacterium
GCAAAGCCCTGCGTGCGCAAGGCACGTGGTTTCAACTGCTTGCGATTGCAGAGCAAAACCGCGATATGCGGAATCGTCGCTTCACCGAGACGGATCACGGTATTGATAATGTGCCGGGGACGTTTGCATATACTTTCAAGCAGTTGCGTGAGCGGGGCGTTAAGGCCGAGCAGGTTCAAAAAGCGCTGGACGAGCTGCGTATTCGTCCCACCATCACCGCACACCCCACCGAGGCCAAGCGGGTCACGGTGCTGGAGTGTTATCGCCGTATTTATCTCAAGCTGCACGAACTGGAATCCAACCACTGGACGCCGCGTGAGCGTGAGCAGTTGCAGCAAGCGATGTGTACCGAGATCGAGTTGCTATGGCTGACCGGCGAGCTAAAACTCGAAAAGCCCACCGTCGAGCAAGAGGTGGCTTGGAGTTTATATTTTTTCCAGGAGAACTTGTACGACGTTGTGCCGCAGGTGATGGCAAAAATCGAAACCGAGTTTCGGCGCCATTTTCCTGAGCATGAACTTGAGACACCGGCACTGATCAGTTTTGGTTCATGGGTCGGTGGTGATCGTGATGGTAATCCCTATGTCACCAGTGAAGTTACGCGTCGCTCATTATGGGAGACTCGTGAAGCCGTCTTGCGACGTTATATCGATCGCGTTTCTTCACTCATTCGCGTACTGAGTATTTCCGAGCGCTCGCTGAGTATTCCCGATACCTTTGTGCGCTATGTCATCGAGTGTCTGGACAGAATGCCTGCCGCGCGTCATCTGGCAGAGCGTAATCCCGGTGAGGTCTTCCGTCAGTTTCTGGGTTACATCCGGCTCAAGCTGATGACGACGCTGGAAGACTCAGCCAATCGCCAGCTGCCAGACTCTGACTCAGGTTATCGGTCGGCAGATGCGCTGATTCACGATGTTGAGTTCATGTACACCGCGTTGCGTGAAGCGGGCGTAGCGAGTATTGCTGATTCGCTTCTGCTGCCATTGTTGCGCGAGGTGGGTATCTTCCGTTTTTCTACGGTGCGTCTCGATATTCGCGAGAACACACTCCGTATTAATCAGACGCTTGCTGAACTGTATCGACGCAGCCAAGGTACCGATGCGCCTGCATCGGATGCCGAGGAATGGAAGCGCTGGATTCTCAATGAATTGTCGACGCCACGCGGCGTGGCACGCAAAGATTCGGATTTGTCTCCAGAGGCACGCGAAACTCTCGACACCTTCCGTGTGATTGCTGAGTTGCGTCAAACCATTGATCGCGAGGCATTTGGTGCCTTGATCTTGTCAATGACACACAGCGCCACCGATGTACTTGGCGTGTATTTATTGGCTAAAGAGGCGGGCCTGTTCACAGATAGCGCTGGTATGGAGGGCTGCACGCTGCCGGTGGTGCCGTTGCTCGAGACGATTCCCGATCTGCGTCGTGCGCCAACGATTTTGCGCGAACTACTTTCGGTGCCCGTGGTGCAGCGTAGTCTGGCAAGACAACGCAAGGTACAAGAGGTGATGGTCGGTTATTCCGACTCGAATAAAGACGGTGGCTACTTCGCTGCAAATTGGGAGTTAGCCAAAGCGCAGCGCCAGATGGTGCGTGTCGGTCAAGAGTTTGGTGTCTCGATCAGTTTTTTCCATGGACGTGGTGGCTCGGTGAGCCGCGGCGGCGTACCAACTAGTCGTGCGATTGAGGCCACGCCTGCTGGCACTATTCGTGGCATGTTCCGCCTCACGGATCAGGGGGAAGTGGTATCGCTCAAATATGCCAACCGTGGCACGGCGCTATTCCAAACCGAATTGCTTGGCGCTTCGGTGCTGAGCCATGTGCTGCTGTCGCAGCAAGCAGCCGAGAAGCTGCCGCTGCACGAGTATGAAGAGGCGATGGAGGCTTTATCTGGCACCTCCTGGACAGCGTACCGCAAGCTGATGGAGCGTCCGGATATGTTGGCTTACCTTCAGGGCTCGTCGCCGCTGGAGGAGCTGTCGATGCTGAATATCGGCTCGCGTCCGGCGCGTCGTACGCAAGCACAGACGCTAGCCGACTTGCGTGCAATTCCTTGGGTGTTTGCCTGGACTCAGAACCGGCACATGGTGACCAGTTGGTATGGCGTAGGTTCGGGCATTCGGGCTTTCCTTGACGTGCGCGGGCAACGTGGGCTTGAGCTCCTGCAGCGTATGTTTAAAGAATATCCCTTGTTCCGAATCGTGATGGATGAGGTAGAGCGCGCGCTGTGCCAAGTTGATCTCGATATCGCGCGTGAGTATGCGAATCTGGTTCCGGAGCAAAGCACACGCGAAGAAATTTTCCAACAAATCGTGCATGAGTATCAGTTAACGGCCGATATGCTGAAATCCGTCTCAGGCGAGACGGTACTCGGCGAGCGTTTTCCGCAATTCATGCGGCGCTTGTCGCGTCGCCTTGAGACACTCAATCACGTGAGTCGCGAGCAGGTGCAACTTCTGCGTCAGCTGCGCGAGGGGCAGGGCGGTAGCGATGTGCGCGAGGCATTACTGACCTCGATCAACTGCGCCGCAGCCGGTCTCGGTTGGACAGGATAATTAACCAAGGAGGTGTCATGAGCTTCACCATTATCGAGCAGGCAACCGCACGGCTACATCGCTCTGAACTGGCGGTACCTGGTTCTAACCCAGCAATGTTCGAGAAAGCCGCCAACTCAGCAGCAGACATTGTTTTCCTCGACGTTGAAGATGCGGTTGCACCCGATGACAAAGCGCAGGCCCGCAAGAACATCATTCAAGGCCTGAACGACATCGACTGGGGCCGCAAGACCATGATGGTCCGTATTAATGGCCTGGATACGCACTATATGTATCGTGACGTGGTCGATATTGTCGAAGCCTGCCCACGCCTCGACATGATCCTGATACCGAAGGTAGGTACTGCGGCTGACGTATATGCGATCGATATGATGGTGACTCAAATTGAGACCGCGATGGGGCGCACCAAGCGTATCGGCTTTGAAGTGTTGATCGAAACTGCGCTTGGCATGGCGAATGTTGAAGCAATCGCGCAATCCAGCAAGCGCTTAGAAGCTATGTCATTTGGCGTGGCAGATTACGCTGCATCGACACGTGCGCGTACGACCGTGATTGGTGGCGTCAATAAAGATTCTGGCGTGCTAACTGATCGTGACGCCGATGGTCATCGTGAGTATTTCTGGACTGATCCTTGGCATGCGGCACAAACGCGAATGATGGTGGCGTGCCGTGCTTACGGCCTGCGCCCGATCGATGGTCCGTTTGGTGATTTCAGCGATACGGATGGTTATCTGGCAGCAGCGAATCGCGCTGCGGTACTGGGCTATGAGGGTAAGTGGGCGATTCACCCATCACAGATCGAGCTGGCGAATCAGGTTTACACACCGTCCGAGGCAGAGGTCACGCGTGCGCGACGCATCATGCAAGCGATGGACGAGGCAGCTAAAGCCGGCAAGGGCGCTGTCAGTCTGGATGGCCGGATGATCGACATCGCCAGTATCCGTATGGCCGAGGCACTACTCGCCAAGGCGGATCAGATTGGTGGACAGGCCAATTGATGTCTTTGTTAAGTGATGCAGCTGCTCTGACAAAATTTGATAGTCATCATCTTTTGGTTCAAGGGCCGCTCTTATCAGCGCCAACACCAGCATGGGCTATTGTTGACAGTGGGTCAGCTAGCGCACTTGCTCATGAGCAGGGGCAAGGTAAAAACCATCTTCCCGAGCGCAACTGATTAATAGGTTTGGTGTCCTCAGTTACTGAGTCTTTACATTGTAAAAAAGCCCGTCTAATCGACGGGCTTTTTCTTTGTTACTGCCAAACCGTTTATTTGTTCGGCTGAGGTGTGATCCGCAGATAAGGCTTCGGCGCTCGAAACCCCTTGGGATATTTCTGCTTGATCAGGTCTGCATCCTGGACGGTAAGGGGGATGATCACATCATCACCATCTTTCCAGTTGCCAGGTGTCGCTACCGTGTAACCGTCGGTCAGCTGCAATGCATCGATGACTCGTAATACCTCATCGAAGTTCCTGCCAGTGCTCATCGGGTAGGTGATGGTCAGTCTGATTTTTTTCTTTGGGTCGATGACAAATAAGGACCGAACCGTCGCGGTCTCCGACTGGTTGGGATGGATCATGTCATACAGTGTGGATACCTTACGGTCGGCATCCGCGATAATGGGGAAGCCAACGACGGTCTGCTGAGTTTCTTCGATATCCGATATCCAAGTACGGTGCTTGTCAGCAGGATCGACCGATAGGGCGACTGCCTTGACATTTCGTTTGTCAAATTCTGGCTTCAGCTTCGCGGTGAGGCCTAGCTCGGTGGTGCACACCGGCGTAAAGTCGGCGGGGTGCGAAAACAGGATGACCCATGAATCGCCTGCCCATTCGTGGAATTTGATACGCCCGATCGATGAATCTTGCTCAAAGTCCGGCGCGATATCACCAAGATGCAATCCCATTATCACTCCTTCATGTAAAGTTTATCCACACAGGATAAGGTAACCGGTCACACACTCAAAAGATAGAATCCTTGTTAGTTCATGACTGGTAGCTATGCACCAAGCAGGTTTTTCTTCATTTTGCTTGCCGCTGGCCAGTGATGCGCCGGCGGTTCATTGAACTGATTACTTGTACGAGCACTTTGCGAACGAGGCGATGAACACACCATCGTTCTGTGCGTATTTCGCGTCATAGCTGCAGGTGCCGGTCATCCCAGCATACTTTCCGGTCAAACCTCTCACCGTCTGAGCGCCCGCACCGGGTTGGCCGAGCAGACCCTTACGCTTGAAGGTGGTGGCGAAGGTATCCCCCGCACTATCTTTGGCCACGCAATTGCCATCGACATTCGATTCTTTGTTCACTGTGTTGTTGATGCCCACACAGCTAACGGCAATCACATCCCCTGCTTTGAACAATTCATGCGTGGACTTATTGATCACCATGACCAATTTGAAGTTCACGACTGAATAGCTGTCTTCACCCATCTTGATCTCAACGCGGTTGAGCTGACCCGTCGACACACTCTCCGTGTCGCCAGGCGCGGCGAAGACGGAAGGCGTGGCAATCACGGCTGCGACAGCAACTGCTGCAAGAATATTCTTCTTCATTTTGCTTGCTCCCATGAGTAGTTGAATAGTGATGGATCGCTGGACACCTTGAGCGATCCAAAATCTAGCCTAATGGTGCTAGCTGACAGGTTCATGACAGATGCCTCACCGAATCAAACCGCGGGTAGTTGCGCCAGCCGTTCTCAGCGTACTTTTATCCGCCGCACCCATACCGGTTTAAAAGTCATCGATAAGAAACCGGCTTTCTTATTTGAAAACTCCCCAGATACGTTTGTGCTCGGTATTGATTTGCGGATTCAGGGCTTCGTGATAAATTTGTTTCCGGTGATCACAGCCCCGCAGATGGATCGGGCGTGCTGCCAAGTTGGCAAAAGGCCAGCTTTCGCATAAAAATAAAAAGAGATGTCCGCTGGCGATTCGCCACCAAGACGGCGTCGTAGGCAGGGCAGTTGGGGGGGAGATTGCTTGTGGCTGGTGCCTCAGCGAGGCTGTCTATGACTGCCCGCATCATGTGCCTTAACTGGCTCAGGCTGGTGGGAGCTTTGTTTCGCCGAAGCTCGCAAGCCAGATTTGCTCACGCCGTGTACCGCACGACTCAACGGATCAAACCGCTGGTACTTGCGCCAGCCGTTCTCAGCGTACTTCTATTCGCCGCATTACAACCCGCGCAGGCCGCCTTATTAAACCGCGAAGATATCGACAAGCTGCTTGATGGGCAGTTCATCGTCGGCGAGGTGCAGCCCGACCTACCGGTATACCCCCTGTTTGCCAAGGGCAGCGATGCGGGTGGCAAGCCGGAACTAAAGGGTTACGCATTCGAGTCACTGGATTTCGAGCCGATACGTGGCTACAGCGGTAAACCGATCGATGTCCTGGTCGCGATGGACCTCACTGGCGCATTTATCGATTTGCGACTGGTCGACCATAAAGAACCCTTCTTCAATAACCCGACCGGTACCAAGCGACTAGGCGTGTTCACGGCACAGTACACCGACCTGACGTTGCAGCACACGGTTCGGATTCATGATTACCGCTCACAGACACGGCGCGATGATCAATCGGCTGATTTGCAGGGTGTGAATCATGGCACCGTGACGACGAAAGCAATTGATCGCTCTATATTTGGATCAGCCGCCAAGGTCGCAGTCGCAAGACTCGATGCAAGTATTGCGGCAAGCGCTGCAGCCCGCCGACGTAGTACACGCGAAAGTTTTCAGCCGCTGAGTTGGGATGATCTGCTCTGGCGTGGCATGGTGCAAACCACGATCATTACGCCAGCAGATATCCGCAAGGCCTATAGCAACATCAACGAACCCGGCGGTGGCAAATTAGAAGGTGTGGCCGATAACGCGCCAGCCTTGGTGCTGCACACCGCGCTACTTGGCATCCCCTCGATTGGCCGTAATTTGCTGGATGGTGAGGGCTGGCGTTACCTGAACACCAGTCGGCGTAAATCCCAAGCATTGCTTATCACTGAGAGCGGGCCGCTTTCTACATCGACGGATGCCGCGCTGCGCGTGCCGGATGATGCGCCTTTCGAGTTACGCCAACACGGTAAGCCGATTAAGTTCAGCATCATTCCGTATGACAAACAGCTGAAGGTTCCCGCCTATCCGAAAAATGTCAAAGCATATTTTTTGGTGATCGACAAGGCGACGCCGCTTGATCCCGAGCAGCCCTTTGATCTTTCGTTCAGGTTGGGTCGACGTTTTGGTACTAACCAAATTCTCAATAAAGTTGAGCGACGTGAATTTCCGATCGCCTATGATTTTTACGGCTGGCGTGCGAATTTCTATGATGTACTTGATACCGATCTGAGCTCAATCGACTGGATTCGAATTTGGTTGAATCGTTGGCTGGAGGTGTTGGTTCTGGTGGCAGGACTGACGGTGCTGACCTTCGCCTTGATCCGGCAGCAGCGCACCAGTGCCACGCCGCGCCGTTTGCAGATTTTTCGCGTGGCTTATTTGGTATTCACGCTCGGTTTCATCGGCTGGACCGCTCAGGGCCAGCTCACCATCATCAACATCACTGCTGCGCTCGAGTCTTTGCGTGGTGGGGGAGATTTAAGCTTTCTGTTAAGCGACCCGATGAGTGTGATTCTCTGGCTATTCACGGGCGTCACCTTGTTTGTCTGGGGTAGGGCGACTTTCTGTGGCTGGCTATGTCCGTTCGGTGCGCTGCAAGAATTAATCAGCCTGATCGCCAACCGTATCGGACTACACCAGCGGCGTTTACGTGCTGCCTTGGATGCCAAGCTCAAGCTGATTAAATACGTCGTGCTGGCGACGATAATTGGATCAATTTTTGTTGCGCCATCATTTTCGGAAATGGCAGTCAAAGTAGAGCCGTTCGAGACCGCGATCAGTTTTTATTTTGTACGGGATTGGCCGTATATTATGTGGGCTGTGATTTGTCTGGCTTTCGGTTTATTTCTATACCGTGGCTACTGCCGCTATATTTGCCCGCTGGGTGCGGCATTGGCCGCAGTCAATTTCCTGCAGCGCTGGTCGTGGATACCGCGCCGCGACGCTTGCGGTACGCCTTGTCAGTCATGCCGCCACCGCTGCGAATATCAGGCGATTGCGCCCTCTGGCCAGATTCAATATAGCGAGTGTTTTCAGTGCCTCGATTGCGTCTCGATTTACCAGGATGATCAGCGCTGTTTGCCATTGATTCAAGAGCGTAAACGCGAACATCGCGTGATACCAATGCAGTTAAAAGTGGAGTCATGATGAAGCGACGTCAGTGTCTGGTGTGGGGATGGGGTTTGTTGGGTGTCGGTTTATCGAACAGCTTGCTGGCCAAGGCTTGGGCGGCAGATCGTGCGGCGTCTGCCGGCAAGCTAGTCTGGCGTGAGCGTGCGCTGCTGGGTTTTGGCACCACGCTATGGATCAAGGCGGCACATGAAAATGCGGATCAATTAGAAGTTGCGCTGAATGCGGCTGTAAAAGCAATTCGCCATGTCGAGCGGCAAATGAGTCTGTTCGATCTAGAGAGCTCGATTAGTCGTCTCAACCGGACGGGCAGGCTCGAGCAGGCCGACCGTGATCTGCTCTCGGTGCTCAGACTGTCGCAACGAATCGGTCAACAAAGTGCGGGTAGCTTCGATATCAGCATGCAGCCGCTGTGGCGGGTATGGTCGCAGGCGACCGAGGAGAAACGCTTGCCATCGGCGAAAGAAGTCGCACATGCGCAGCGCCTGGTGAACTTGCGCGCCATGTCGCTAACGTCGACATCGGTACATTTGAACGCGCAGGGTATGGCGCTGTCGTTAAATGGTGTGGCTCAGGGCTACGCGTCGGATCTTGCGCGCGAGGCACTGCGCAAACAGGGTATTCGGCACGCGCTGATTGATAGTGGCGAGACCAGCTTGTTGGGTCAGGCACCGAACGCATCGCCGTGGCGACTGAAAATTGAAGATGCGGTTGCGAATCCGGGTAAGCCGGATCAGGTGCGACCGGGTAGTGGGCCCGTGCTACAGCCCGATGGGCGTGCAATGGCCACTTCATCCGATGCGCATACGGTGTTTAGCGCTGATAGGCGCAATCATCACATCCTTGATCCGCGTACTGGTTATTCGCCGCAGCACTGGTCATCCGTCACGGTACTGGCGCAGAGTTGCGCGATGGCCGATGCCCTGACCAAAGTCTTCTTCATGCTGCCGCCTTCACGCATCGATGCCGAGTGCAAGCGCTGGGGTGTGGATGTGGTTTTACAAGACAAGGCGGGTCAGTGGACGACGAGTCCGGGTGCAACATCGCTCGTCCAACTGAACTAGACAGAGGATTTTTGTTAGGTAACATTTTTATTATTATTTTCACTTTTTATAAAAGTGGGATTGGCCCGAAGCCAAGGCCTATGCCGCCTGGTTGGCGGCGAAGACCGTTAAGCTGTATCGCCTTATCTCTGAATCCGAGTTTGAATACGTCGCACGTAAGGGTTCGAAGACCGCTTGGTTCTGGGGTGGCAACGATGCCAAAACCAAAACCTGAGCTTAGCTATTAAATAGGTTGCTATGTCCCAAGCATGAATACGATCAAACTCATTTCAATTTACTCGAAAATTTGCGATTGCTCTTCTGAGAAATGTAGAAACTTTGAGGAGATATACAATTGTCCGAGCAAGGGATCTCCACCAAGAGGTTTTTACACAACTGCAACAGATACAGTTGACATCATGGTGGTGGGGAAAAACCCTGGACACGTCTTAGAAAGTGAAGCCAGTACTTATTTGAATATTCATGGCGAAGACCTTGTAAAAGCTCATTGGGAATTCAGCAAAAAAACATTCAATAAACTAACTGAGCTTAGTGGCAAAGATAGGCGGTCAACAACGTTTCATTCTAATTTATTGAATTATCTTAGTGAAATACTAGAAGTATCTCAAGAAGAAGTCTTTGATAAAGTTGCATATACAAATTTAGTCAAATGCAGCACAAATGGCGATGAACAAGCCAATCTAACGCAGCGTTCGAAAGATGAATGTTTTGCCAATCATCTGATACTAGAAATCGACTTTTTCAAACCAAAAATAA
>JAIXQV010000150.1 GCA_027485535.1 Oxalobacteraceae bacterium
AATCTCTTCCTGTTCGAGTTGTTGGATCAGATCCATTGATTTATCTCCTAAACCATCTTGCCGGCGCAAGAGCGCCTCACAAAACACCGCTGACTGCGTTAGGTCAGCTTACCGTACAGACCTACTATCTGCGCCGGCACGCCGTGTCATCGACGCTTTGTGAGGCACTCTACTGAACTGCATGCCCGGTAGAGGATGGGGTTTAACAAAGTCGGGTAACACCCGAGACTACGACCTACTACGTTTACTACTACTGCTACTTTATCGTTACTGCTACCGCAGTATCTTCAGCAGGGCTTCATCCGCCTTGCTTAACAAACCTTGCTCACGCGCTGCGACAATCAATTCGGGCCGCTTGCGTAATGTCTCTGTCAGCGATTGCTCGCGCCGCCATTTCGCGATCTCCGCATGATGCCCACCGAGCAGCACCGCGGGTACCGGCTCGCCTTCGTATACTTCAGGCCGAGTGTAATGCGGACAATCCAACAGCCCATTCACGAAGCTATCTTCAACTGCCGACGCATCGTCATTCAGAACACCCGGCAGCAATCGAATCACTGCATCCATCAGCGCCATCGCCGGCAACTCGCCACCCGACAACACAAAATCTCCGAGGCTGATTTCTTCATCGACACAGCGATTGATTAATCGCTGGTCTACCGCCTCATAACGACCACATAAAAGCACCACTCCCGACTCTTCCGCCAACTGCTTCGCCTTGCGGTGATTTAAAGGCGCGCCCTGCGGCGACAAATAAATCGTTCGCGAGGTCGGGATACCGGCGTGCTGCTGTCTTGCTTTTGCTGCTGTGATCGCGGCCTCGAGTGGCGCCGCCATCATCACCATGCCAGGACCACCACCATAAGGCCGATCGTCCACCGTGCGGTGCTTGTCACTGGTGAAATCTCTTGGATTCCACAAGTGCAGCCCGACTTGTTGCTGTTCGAACGCGCGCCGCGTGATGCCGTGCATTGTTAGTGCATCGAACATCTCGGGGAAGAGTGTCACAACATCGAACTCCATCACTCCCCCTGTTCGCTTGGCGCGATCAGTAATCTTTTTCCCAGTCGACCGTCATTTGGCGGTTCAACTGATCCACTTTAATCACGAAGTGGTCCACAAACGGGATCAACATCTCCTGCGCCGCTTTTTCACCCACCGAGGGTGGCTGAACCCGCAATATCGGGTGGGCGCCGTTATCGATCAGACCAACCACCGCACCCAAGGACTCACCGGCGAGGTTGACGACGCTGTGGCCGATCAGGTCGACCCAATAAAACTCTTCTTCACCCAGCGGCGGAAAGTGCGCGCGCCGGATTTGTACTGTTGCGCCGCGCAGATTCTCTGCAGCCTCGCGACCCTCGATCCCCATGAGGTGAGCAACGATGTCTTCACCTTGGGCCCGCACCTGCAACACTTCAACATCATGCAAAGCAGGCTTGTCCAACCACCAAGTCTTTGCCGACGTTAGCGCGCTCGCTTCGGCGGAGTAGGGCTTCAGCCTGACCCAGCCGGCAATACCAAACGCACCGGATACATGCGCCACCAGCACCAGATCATCGGGGATCACAAGCCCCGAGCTGCTGCCAGCGGTCAAATCAGGCTGCTTTCTTGGCCGACGACTTCACCAGACGCTCAACGGTCGGCGACAGCTGCGCGCCAACGCCTTGCCAGTGGGCGAGACGGTCTTGATTGATGTTGAAACCAACGGCTGCACCGGAGGCGATCGGGTTGTAGAAACCGATACGCTCAATGAAGCGGCCATCGCGACGGTTGCGCGAATCGGTAGCAACGATGTTGTAAAACGGGCGCTTTTTGGAGCCGCCACGGGATAGACGAATTACGACCATGATGTTCTCGAAAAAATGGGTACTGGCTGGGAAAAAGAGCGAGATTATAGCCGGTTTCAGGCACTTGGACCAAGAAAGCAGGCCCTCCTGGCTTCGCCAACACCCCGGCCAACGCATCGCCCGCCTAGAAAATACTTATTTTGACAAGCCCGCGGCCCAAAAAGGCCGTGAAACAGCACGCAGGCGAACTTCGGATTAATTGTTTTTTTGGAACGCCTTGTTCAGAACGCCTCAGCTTCCAGCGCCATCACACCCGCACTACCCTCGACAATCGCGTCGCGCGACGCACCTGCCGTCGCCACATAGTGGTCTGCAAAGAAGCGCGCGGTTGCGATCTTGGTCTTGAAAAATCCCGCGTCGCCATCGCCTGCCACCAACTTCTGATGCGACACCAGCGCAGCGCGCGCCATTTGCCAGCCGCCGAGCACCACGCCGGCCATCTTCAGGTAAGGCACGCTACCGGCGAATACCGCTTTGATATCTGCCTTGACGTTTGCGACCATGTAATCAACCACCTGCTCCATCGCATCAGCGGCAGCGGACAAGCGACGCGCAATCGCATGCAGATCGGCGTGATCCGTCTTATTCAATTCAGCGACGGTTGCCCGCACCTGATGAATGATGCCTTTGGCTACGGCACCGCCATCACGAACGGTCTTGCGACCAATCAGGTCATTCGCCTGAATTGCGGTGGTACCTTCGTAAATCGTCAGAATCCGCGCGTCGCGGTAATACTGTGCGGCGCCGGTTTCTTCGATGAAGCCCATGCCACCGTGTACCTGTAAGCCAGTGGATGCAACATCGACCGACATCTCGGTCGACCACCCCTTCACGATCGGCACCATGAACTCGTAAAAAGTCAGATTCGCTTTTTTTGTTGCTTCATCCGGGTGGTAATGCGCAGCGTCGAAAGCCGCTGCTGTGACATAGGCCAGTGCACGTGCGGCCTCGGTCTGCGCACGCATGCTCATCAGCATGCGACGTACATCCGGATGATGAATGATGGCCACCGCGCCCGACGAACCAGCCAGATCACGCGACTGCACGCGGTCTCGCGCGTACTGCGTCGCCTTTTGGTAAGCGCGATCCGCCAGTGCAATGCCTTGCATACCAACGCCAAAACGCGCCGCGTTCATCATGATGAACATGTACTCCAGGCCGCGATTTTCCTGGCCGACCAAATAACCGATCGCACCACCGTTGTCACCGTACTGCAGCACCGCGGTCGGGCTGGCTTTGATACCAAGCTTGTGCTCAATCGACACGCAGTGCACATCATTACGCGCACCCAGCGAGCCGTCATCGTTAACCAGAAACTTTGGCACGATGAAGAGCGAAATACCTTTCACGCCCTCAGGAGCGTCCGGTGTGCGCGCCAACACCAAGTGAATGATGTTTTCGGCCATGTCGTGCTCGCCGAACGTGATATAAATCTTGGTACCGAATACCTTGTAGCTACCGTCACCATTCGGCAATGCACGTGTACGCACCAGTGCAAGATCAGAGCCGGCTTGCGGCTCTGTGAGGTTCATAGTGCCGGTCCATTCGCCCGACACCATTTTCGGTATGTACATCTGTTGCTGCGCTTCGCTACCGGCCGTCATCAGTGCTTCGATCGCGCCATCGGTCAGCAAGGGGCACAGTGCGAACGACAAATTAGCGGCATTGACCATTTCGGCGCACGGTGTGCCGAGCAGCTTAGGAAGACCTTGACCGCCGAATGCCTGCGGGTGCTGCAGCCCTTGCCAGCCTGCTTCGACGAAACTACGAAATGCTTCTTTGAATCCGGGCGTGGTACTAACCTCACCATCGCGCCAAACACTGGGCTGCTGATCGCCGGTCCAGTTTAATGGTGCCAATACTTCAGTACAGAATTTCGCGTTCTCTTCGAGCACCGCCTCGGCAGTGTCCGGTGTCGCATCTTCACAGCCCGGCATTTCACTGATCGCATTCAATGCGGCCAGCTCGTTCATCACGAACAGCATGTCCTTTAGCGGGGCGGTGTAACTCATGAGCGTCTCCGGATATTTTTCTGCTGAGTTTCTAAAAAATTTGGCGCGAGTTACGGTTCGCGCCAAAACAGCAAGCGCC
>JAIXQV010000253.1 GCA_027485535.1 Oxalobacteraceae bacterium
ACGCCGGCTGCGCACAGCTCGGCGACCGTGATCGCACCGGCACGGCAGATCACTAAATCTGCTGCTGCGTAGCGACTTGCCATATCGTCGATAAAGTCAACGACCTCGGCATCCACATTAGCATCGGCATAGTTTTTCTTCAGCGCGTTGATGTTTTGCTTGCCCGATTGATGAACTACGATTGGCCGCTCTTGCGGCGATAGCAGCGCAAGCGCAGCCGGCACGGTGTCATTCAGTACCCGCGCGCCTAAGCTGCCGCCAATTACCAAGACATTCAGCGGGCCACTGCGATGTTGGTAGCGCTGCGAGGGTGCAGGTAAATGACTGATCTCTTTGCGCACCGGGTTGCCGGTAATCTGCGACTTATTCAGGGGCGCGCCGGCCGTAGCGAAGCCGAACAGAATTTTTTTGGCGAACGGGAGTAGCGCTTTGTTCGACATCAGCAGCGCAGCATCGGCATTCATTAGTGCAAGCGGCTTGCCATGCATCGCCGCCATCACACCGCCCGGGACGGTGACATAGCCACCCATGCCAAGCACAACGTCTGGCTGACGCGCGCGAATAATGGCACTACAACGAAATAGTCCGGCGATCATTTTTATCGCACCGGTCAGCATGTGCAACACGCCCTTACCGCGTAAACCTGAAAAATCGATAGCGTCAAAGGTGATGCCGCGCGCGGGCACGATGTCAGCTTCCATTCCACGCTGTGTGCCAAGCCATGACACTTGCCAGCCGCGTGCGCGCATGGTGTCGGCGATAGCGAGGCCAGGGAAGATATGACCACCGGTGCCTGCTGCCATGATGAGGAGGTGCTTCATAGGCGACTACCTCGCATCATCGGGCGATTTTGGTTCCGGCCGTGCGCACTTGCGCACTTAACTTCGCTGCGCGAAGTTAGCCTGCACCGAAACCGCGTCGGCTGTCTGTTTGCAAAGGTTCGCGCACTCATAGGCGACCCCCACGCATCATGACGCGGTTTTCATAATCAATTCTTAGTAATACCGCGAGTCCGATACAGTTAATCGCGATACCGGAGCCGCCGTAGGACATGAGTGGCAAAGTGAGGCCTTTGGTGGGTAGCAAGCCGAGGTTGACACCCATGTTGATGAAGACCTGTACACCTAGCCAGATACCGATACCTTTAGCGACAAGGCCGGCGAAGAATTTTTCAGTCGCGATGGCTTGGCGACCGATATCGAAGGCGCGTCGAACAATCCAGTAGAAGGCGGCGGTAACCACCAACACACCCGCAAGACCAAGCTCTTCACCGATCACGGCCAACAGGAAATCGGTATGCGCTTCGGGCAGGTAGTGTAGTTTCTCGACGCTGCCACCCAATCCAACACCAAATAACTCACCACGACCAAACGCGATCAGTGAGTGGGTCAGCTGGAAAGCCTTGCCGAGTGCATTTGTGGGGTCCCATGGATTCAAGTAGGCCACCATACGCTCATAGCGCCAGGGAGAGATCAGCACAATCGCGCCGAACACTGCGCTTAGTACGCCGATCATGCCGGCGAACCAGATGATGTTGAAGCCACCTAGAAAAAGAACGCCCATCGCAATACAGACAATCACACCAAAAGCGCCCAGATCTGGCTGCAGCATCAGCAAACCACCGCAGCATCCAACGGCTAGTGCCATCGGAAAAAAGCCTTTCGACAGGCTGTGCATGTACTGCTGCTTACGTACGGTGAAGTCGGCAGCATAAAACACCATCATCAGCTTCATCACTTCCGATGGCTGCATGCTGAAGCTACCCATGCCGATCCAGCGTTTCGCACCATTAACGCCTTTGCCGATACCCGGTAGCTGAACCAGTATCAGCAAACCGATCGCCCCAAGGAATAGCCAAGGCGTCCAGCGCTCCCATTGCTCGATACGCACGCGGAACGCTAAAAAACCAGCGATCAATCCGAACGCGATGAACGCCGCCTGTCGCGCCAGGAAATGATGATTCTTGTAGCCGGCATACTTTGGCGAATCCGGCAGACTGACTGATGCTGAGTAAACCATCACCATGCCAAGTAGCAGCAATAAGGTCGTGACCCATACCAGCGACTGGTCATACTCGAGCATGCTCGAGCGCTGCCCGATACGCTGCTCGGGGGAAGCGTCAGCAGCGAGGAAGCTGGGCATCGTCACTCTCATGCGATTACCTCGCCGCGTGCCAGACCCAGCTCACGCACCGCATCTACAAACACCTGCGCACGCTGCGCGTAGCTTGTGAACATATCGAAACTGGCACAGGCCGGTGACAGCAGCACCTGATCACCCTCAATCGCCCGCTCAGCAGCGGTACTGACTGCGTGTGGCAAGGTGTCGCAATGAATCACTGGTACCTGCGTCGATGCAATTGCCGCGGCAATTTGTGGTCCATCGCGACCAATCAACACGACCGCTTTTGCGTGACGAGCAATAGCAGCTGCCAAGGGTGAAAAATCTTGCCCTTTACCATCACCACCGGCAATCAGGATCAAGCGCGCAGCATGGCCAGCACCGAGGCCCTGCAAGGCAGCAACGGTGGCACCCACATTGGTGCCCTTGCTATCGTCGATGTATTCAACACCGGCTACATTGGCCACCAGCTCGACGCGATGAGGCTCACCGGCATACTGACGCGCTGCGTGCAGTAAAGGCGCGAGTGGCAGATCAATCGCACGGCACAAAGCCAGCGCTGCCAGCACATTGGTCGCGTTATGCTGACCACGGATCTTTAATGCATCCGTCGGCATTAAACGATTGATATAAATCTCGACATCCGGCTGTGGCTTACCGCGCTTTTTCTTTTCACCGTCGTCATGCGCCATCGCCAGCGTCAGCCATTGCATGCCACCTTCGCTCGACAAGCCAAGGCAATCAGGCGCGCTGGGAGCATCGGCACCAAAACTCATGACCATGGCGGATGGCTTGGTCATCGCCATCACCATCGCATCATCACGATTCAAAACACGCACTGTGTCGGGTCCGAAAATCCGCGCCTTGGCCGCGGCATAGGCCGCCATGTCGTCGTGCCAGTCGAGATGGTCTTGGCTAAGGTTAAGTACGACTGCTGCATCAGCGTTCAGCGAATAGGTGCTAAACAATTGGAAGCTGGACAGCTCCAGTACCCAGCACGCTGGTAACTGATCAGCAGCCAGCGCTTCACGCAACACATCGAGCGTCGTCGGGCTGATATTGCCAGCGACCTGGGTGCTGAGACCGGCCGCTTCACACAACAGCCCGGTGAGCCGTGTGACGGTGGTCTTGCCATTGGTACCGGTAATCGCCAGTACCTTCGGAGCATAGTCGCGCGACTGCTTCAATTCTTTCAGCGCTTGCGCAAACAGCTCGATCTCGCCCCAAACCGGCAGATTTTTTTCTTGTGCAGCCGGCAGAATTGCGGCCAGCTCACGATGCGGCGCAAGCCCCGGACTCAAGACCACCAACTCGACACCCTCGAGTAGCGCAGGACTGAACTCACCTCCGATAAATTCGGCTTGGGGAATCGC
Organism: Oxalobacteraceae bacterium; assembly: GCA_027485535.1. Lineage (GTDB taxonomy): Bacteria > Pseudomonadota > Gammaproteobacteria > Burkholderiales > Burkholderiaceae_D > Pernthalerella. The sequence continues at coordinate 3,495 of JAIXQV010000253.1, forward strand.
CGCACGCAACGCCGGCAAGCGCTCAGGTGACTCGCGGGTATCGGCAACGCGAACGCGCGCATCGCAGTGGGCGAGCCAGCGCGCTATCGCCAGACCGGATTCGCCCAGCCCGAGCACCAATACCTGTTTACCTGCGTAGTGCATTGCTTGTTATCTCTGCCTAGTTATCTGATTACCTAATGACTTGAAACGACTTACCGCAACTTCAACGTCGATAAACCCACGAGCACCAGCATCATGGTAATGATCCAAAACCGCACCACGACTTGTGTCTCTTTCCAACCTTTTTGTTCATAGTGATGATGTAGTGGTGCCATTAGCAATACGCGCTTACCGACACCAGTACGCATCTTGGTGTACTTGAAATACGCGACCTGCAACATCACCGAGAGTGTCTCAACTACGAACACACCGCCCATGATGAACAGCACGATCTCTTGGCGCACAATCACTGCAATCGTGCCGAGCGCACCACCCAGTGCGAGTGCGCCGACATCCCCCATAAATACTTGGGCCGGATACGCGTTGAACCATAAAAAGGCCAAGCCAGCGCCCGCCATCGCGCCACAGAAAATCAGCAGCTCACCAGCACCTGTGATGTGCGGGATCAGCAGATACTTGGAGTAGGTCGCGCTGCCCGTCAGGTAGGCAAAAAGCCCGAGGGCAGAACCCACCATCACTGTTGGCATGATGGCCAAGCCATCAAGACCATCGGTGAGATTGACCGCATTGCTGGTGCCGACAATCACGCAGTAGGTGAGCGCAATGAATCCCCATACGCCGAGCGGATAGCTAATCGTTTTGAAGAAGGGCACGATCAAGTCGGCCTTCTCCGGCAGATCGAGCGAGAAGCCGGACTGTATCCACGCCGAGAACAGCTCCCAGACTTTGTCGTTGGTCGTACCGGATACCGAGAAAGCCAAATAAACCGCCGCTGCCAAACCAATCAGCGATTGCCAGAAAAACTTTTCACGTGAGCGCATACCGTTAGGATCACGGTGAACCACTTTGCGGTAGTCATCAACCCACCCGATCACACCAAAGCCCAGGGTCACGATCAGTACCGGCCATAAAAAGCGATTGCTCCAGTCGCCCCATAACAGTACGGCGATCGCAATACCAATCAGGATGAGCGCGCCCCCCATGGTCGGCGTACCGGATTTCACCAGATGAGTTTGCGGCCCATCAGTGCGTACCGCCTGACCCACCTTCAGCTCGGTCAGCTTACGAATGACGGCCGGCCCGGCGAATAGACCAATCAATAGCGCGGTCAGTGTTGCGAATACGGCGCGGAAGGTGATGAAGTTGAACACGCGTAGCGGGCCCACTTGATCTTGAAAATTCTGTGCAAGCCAGAGCAGCATCTCAATGCCCTCCCACGGCTGCGCCGGTCAGTCTTTGCACGACCCGCTCCATTTGCATGAAGCGTGATCCCTTAACTAATACGCTTGCGCCCGGTGGAACGCTGGCGACTTCCTCGTTGAGTGTTTCCATAGTCTCGAAATGTCGCGCTGGTCGGCCGAATGCGCGGCTAGCGTGTCGGGCGAGTTCGCCGACGGTGAAAAGCTGATCGATGTGGCGCGTACGCGCGTACTCACCAATCTCTTCATGAAACGCTACGCCTTCGCTACCCACCTCGCCCATGTCACCCAGCACCAAGGTGCGAGGTGCAGGCGCATTGGCAAGCACGTCGATAGCAGCACGAACCGAATCAGGATTAGCGTTATAAGTGTCATCAATCACAATGGCGCCGTTCGCAGCCTGCTTCTTCTGCAGCCGGCCCGCCACTGGCATAAACGCTGATAAGCCACGTGCAATGCTCTGCAAATCAATGCCAATCGCAATCGTCGCCGCGCAGGCCGCTAAGGCGTTGCGGACGTTATGCTCGCCTGCCGCAGACAAAACAAAACTGACTTGTTCACCGCGAGCGTTAATCTCGATCTGACTACCAAAATCAATCGGTGTCCACTGTGCTGTCACTGCCGCCTGTTTATCTAAGGCGAAGCTGAGCAAGTTGCGAGAACCAGCGTACGCCGTCCACAGCGGCGCAAACTCATCATCGGCTGGAAATACCGCACAACCATCATCAGCAAGCCCGTTAATCACGGCACCGTTTTCTTCGGCAACAGCCGCGACACTGGCCATGAATTCCTGATGCTCTCGCTGCGCGTTATTGACCAACCCAACAGTAGGCAGCGCAATCTGAGCCAGGCGTGCGATTTCACCCGGGTGATTCATCCCCATCTCAACCACTGCTGCGCGATGCTGCGCACTCAGGTTGAACAGCGTGAGTGGCACACCGATTTCATTATTGAGATTGCCGCGGGTCGCGAGATAGTTCTGCGCACCGAAAGCGGTGCTCAAGATCGCAGCGATCATCTCCTTGACCGTTGTCTTGCCATTGCTACCAGTGACACCGATCACAGGAATATTGAAACGCTTGCGCCAAAGTTGCGCGATTTGACCGAGGGCGTAGCGTGTATCAGGCACGATCAAGGCCGGAGTGTCGACACCGTCGGGCAATCGCTCGACGACTACCGCAGCCGCACCACTTGCAAGCACATCGTCGAGAAAATCATGTGCATCGAAACGCTCGCCGCGTAGCGCCACAAACAAGTTGCCGGGCTCAACGCTCTTGCTATTCGTCGTGACGCCGCTAAAACTCGCGGGCGCTGTGAGTGTCGCGCCGGGGACTACGCTGAGCAACTCATTCAGGGATGCCTGCATCAATGCCCCCCGTGTCGAGTGGCGCGAGTTGCCAAGGCAAGCGCGGCATGGTCAGCGTCGCGAAATGCGAGGCGACGACCTTTAACTTCCTGGTACTCCTCATGACCTTTGCCAGCCAGCAGAATCACATCATGCTTGCCGGCGTACCGAATCGCAGACAAGATCGCGGTGGCACGATCCTCAATGATCTGAAGTTTTTGATGTCCGCTTTCGGGAATGCCCTCCACAATCTCGGCAATGATTTGTGTTGGGCTCTCGTTGCGCGGGTTATCGCTAGTCACCATGATGTGGTTGGCGCGGTTCGCGGCCAACCCCATCTGCGGGCGCTTACCCGGATCACGATCGCCGCCACATCCGAAAACACACCATAGCTGACCCTGCCGAGCCTCGGCGACCGGGCGCAAGGTGTCGAGCACTTTTTGTAGTGCATCTGGCGTGTGTGCGTAGTCAATCACCACCAATGGTGCATCAACACCACCAAGCTGCTGCATGCGGCCCGGCACGGCTTGCAATGATTCCAGCAAGCTGGCTATCTGCGCAAACGACAAGCCTCGCACCAATAACACGGCAGCGATCGCCAAGGCGTTGCTGACATTGAAGCGGCCAATCAAATGGGTGCGCACCATGCCGCTGCCGTTCGGTGTATGCAGCTGAAAGCTACTTCCATCTTGCGTGGTTCGAATGTCGGCTGCAACTAGCGACTCAATTCCCGCAATCGATGCGTCTTCTGTCGAATAGCCGAGTATCCGCGTCGCGGGATTGGTCTTGCGTAGATGAGCGATCAGTCGAGCGCCGAGCGGATCATCGAGATTGATCACCGCATGCTGCAAGCCGTGCCACTCGAACAAACGGGTCTTGGCTTGCTCATAGGCCTGCATGGTGCCGTGGAAATCAAGATGGTCGCGCGTGAAATTAGTCAGCACCGCACAGTCGATATGTAGCTCGTCGATGCGACGCTGCGCAAGACCGATCGATGAAGCCTCAATCGCGAGCGCACCCGCGCCCTGCGACTTGCGCTCGGCCAGCTGGCGATAAAGCTGTAGCGGATCGGGTGTGGTGTAACCAGTTTCCGTGAATGGCCCGCTGAGACCGTTACGGTAAAGCCCAATACCCAAGGTACCAATCACTGCCGTGGGCATGCCGTGACGTGAGAGCGCCTGACCGAGCCATTGCGTGCACGAGGTCTTGCCGTTGGTACCAGTCACCGCAACACTGAATATCTCGGTATCTGGCCGGCCATACCAGTCATGTGCGATGCGCCCGATCTGCTGCGCGAGTCCGGTAATGATCTGATGGGGCACTGACCATTCATCGCGCCAGCTAAAACCATCGGCATCATCCAATACAACCGCACTGGCACCGGCTTCAATGGCTTGCGCAATATAGTTTCGGCTATCGCCACTTTCATGGCGACACGCGAAGAACACATCGCCTGGAGCAACACGCCGCGAGTCCAGCGTGAGCTGTGCAGATGGCGTGGTCGCACGCAACCAGTCAATCAGCTCATGGGCGCTGGTAGCGGTCATCATCACATACTCTCCGTGATCATCTGAGTCGGCATGATCACGTTCTCGACGCTAGCATCGGGTGGCACATTCATAGCGCGCAAGGCACTCGCAGCGACATTCGAAAACACCGGCGCAGCAACTTGCCCACCGAAGTGCCCGCCCGCGGTCGGCTCGTCCACCATCACGGCGATGATGATGCGGGGATCGGAAATCGGCGCGAATCCGACAAACGAAGCGACATATTTGTTGACATAGCGCCCACCCTCCAGCTTGTGGGCGGTGCCAGTTTTACCGGCGACGCGATAGCCACGTACTTGTGCCAATGGCGCAGTACCGCCCGGGCCGACGACTTTCTCCATCATGCTGCGCATCTGCTGCGCAGTGCGCTCAGAGATAACGCGCTGGGGGAGTGGCGGTTGCGATAGCTTCAAGAACGATAGCGGGATCATTTCGCCATTACGCGCAAAAATCATGTAAGCGCGCGCGACCTGAATCAACGATACCGAGATCCCGTGGCCATAGCTCATCGTGGCCTGCTCAATCGGACGCCAGGTTTTGTAAGGCCGCAGACGACCAGCGACTTCGCCAGGAAACCCGGTGCGCGGCACTTGACCGAAACCGACTGAGGTGAACATGTCCCACATTTCGCGCGGTTCGCACTTCATGGCCATACGCACCGTACCGACATTGGATGACTGCTGAATAATCTGCGCCACCGACATGGTGGCGGCGTGCGCATGCGAATCGCCAATCGAGGCAGGCCCGATGCTCAGCTTTGCAGGCGTATCGAGTACCGTGGTCGGCGTCACCATTCCGCGCTCCAGCGCTAGCGCCACGGTAAATGGCTTGAGTGTCGAACCCGGCTCGTAGGTATCGGTCATGACACGATTGCGCAACTGCGCACCGGTCAGGCCCTGCCGCGTATTCGGGTTATAGGTCGGCAGATTTGCCATCGCCAATACTTCGCCGGTTTTGACATCCAGTACAACAATGGCACCCGCTTTAGCGCGATGTTGCTCAACCGCTTTCTGTAACTCGGTAAATGCGATGTACTGAATCTTGCCGTCGATCGACAGCGATAAATCCGTACCATCTTGCGGCTCGCGGATATAGCCAATATCTTCAATCACCCGACCTATATTGTCTTTAATGACACGTCGACTGCCGGTAACGCCGCCAAGTGATTTTTGCTGCGCGCGCTCGATACCTTCCTGACCAATGTCTTCTACATTGGTAAAGCCAAGCACATGCGCCGCCGTCTGCCCCAAGGGGTAGTAGCGTTTGTACTCCTTACGCGTGTGAATACCTTTGAGATCAAGCGCGACAATCTGCTCGGCGGTTTTTTCTTCGACCTGTCGTTTCAGATAAACAAAGCTGCGATCGGAGTCGAGCTTCTTTTTAAGATCCGGCAGTGGCATCTCGAGCAATTGCGCAAGCTGACGCAGTTTGTTTGGTTCAGACTCAACGTCTTCTGGAATTGCCCAGATAGCTTTTACAGGCAAAGACGACGCCATTACTTCGCCATAGCGATCAGTGATCTTGCCGCGCACTGCCGGAAGCTCCAGCGTGCGCGCATAGCGATAGGCGCCTTGCCGCTGCAGAAAATCGGTGGATATGGCTTGTAGCCAGAATGCACGCACGGCCACTGCGACAAACGCGCCAAATAGCAGGAATAGGGTAAGGCGCGAACGCCAGGCCGGCAATTTCACGGCCAGCACTGGGCTGGCAGAAAAAGCGAGTCCGCGCGCCGCTGCTTTTCTGGTGGGTGCGCGCATCATCGAGCCCCGACGCTGAGATACTGCGTACGCGCAGCGCCTGGTACGCTCATGCTGAGCGAAGCACGCGCAATCGCATCAATTCGGGAATGCTTGGCCAGCGTTGATTGCTCGTACTGCAGCTGATCCCATTCCGTTTCGAGATTGCGCTGGCGTAGCTGCGCACGCTCTAGCTCAATGAACAGTCGCCGTGCCTGATGCTGAGAGTTCACCAGCAGAAGTGAGCACACTATCAACAGGGCGACGACCGTGATCAGTGAGCGATTGCTCATGCGGTAGCTCCCTGCGGCAATCGAATCAGCCCACGCATGACCGCCGAGCGCGCACGGGTGTTGAACGCAATCTCTGTCGCAGAGGGCATCACCCGCGGTAACAATTTCGCGGGCGGCAGCGGCAAGTCAGCGGCTCGAATCGGCAAGCGACGGTCGAGCTGCGGCGCACTGGCCTGCGCAGCCAGGAAGCGCTTCACAATGCGATCTTCCAGCGAGTGAAAGCTGATCACCACCAGTCTCCCGAATGGCGCGAGCAGGTCGAATGCCTGCTTTAGCCCTG
>JAIXQV010000258.1 GCA_027485535.1 Oxalobacteraceae bacterium
CATGATCGAGGTGATGAACCGCCGCCTGATCAGCTGGTGGCAACCGCGCTATGGCCGCATCGATCGCACCCCGGCCGCCAGCGTGCTGGGGCCCAAGGTGATGCTGATCAACGAAGGTTCGGCCAGCGGTGGGGACATGCTGCCGTGGATGTTCCGTGATTTCAAACTGGGGCCACTGGTGGGCAAGCGCACCTGGGGCGGCCTGGTGGGCATCGGCGGCATCCCGCCGTTGATGGACGGCGGCCAGCTCACCAGCCCGTCGGTGGGCTTCTTCTCCCCGGCCAGTGAGTGGGCCGTGGAAAATATCGGTGTGCCGCCCGATGTGGAGGTGGATCAGGACCCGGCCGCCATGATGGCCGGCGGCGATCCGCAACTGGAAAAGGCGGTGGCGCTGGCCATGGACGCCCTCGCCAAGAACCCGCCGCCCACGCCAAAGCGCCCGCCGTTCCCGCTCTATGGGCCAGACGGCCCGATCCGGCGCTGAGGCGATGGAGATCCCGGTTGAATATTACGGCCTGATCGAAGGCGGGGTCAGCCTGGTGGCTGTCCTCGCCTTTGCCGGCTGGCAGCTGTGGACGCTGCGGGAGAAGAAGGGGGATGGTGAGGACGAAGGGTGACACACTTGGGAAGGCGGCTTGTTGGCGGCGTGAGTTGGGCTAACGGGCCCGCAAGCCGGGCCTTCGCGTCCCGAGTACTCTCCGTCAATTTTTGACAGCAACGCCACACATGGCGTCACCCAGACCTCGTTTCACCTCAAATGAGGCATTGCACACTTGCTAACTTCAGGGTTACACATCATATGATGGAGGCAAATGGTGATGACGCGATTCGCCGTTGGTTTGCGGCCCGCTGTCGCGACCCGAGCAGGCGAACTGATGGACGAAAGATGGGAATGGCAAACCGTTGGGAACCGTCAACAGTGCGCCATCCAGAGTTGTACAGTTTTTTCACCGAGGCAGGTGCTTGGGAGTTCATTGCTGACTGCTTGGAAGCAGGAGAAGCGCTTCGGCATATACCGCCAACAACAGAATTTCCCGACTATGCCGTTTTCATGGTCCATCTGCCCATTTTTGGCGAGCGGCGGATCTACATGAAGCTGGCTAAACGTGCCGCCTTAGACATGGTGATTGGTATCAGCTTCCATTATTCTACTGAGGAGTATCGCTCGTGAATTCCTTTTCTACAGCGGCAAGCTGCCCAGCTTGCAGTGCTACGGACATGCGCGAGAAAATTGAAATCGAAACTTTTCCTTTTGGAGAGGACCGCGTTGAAATTTCTGTGAGTGTCCCCGTGATACGATGCGGGCAGTGCAGCTTTGCTTACACTGATCAAAGGGCCGAAGATCTTAGGCATGCGGCCGTGTGTGCTCATATGGGGCTGCTAACGCCAAAGGAAATCCACCACGTCCGTAAACGTGTTCTTAACATGTCGCGCGAGGCCTTCCACGCTGCCTATGGACTCTCGTCCGCTTCTGTGGAGCGATGGGAAAATGGTAAGCTATTTCAGAATGAGGCTGCCGATACCCTTATAAGGGCTTTGGAAGATCCCGCGATTGCGCGTCGTCTAGATCGTCGGACTGCCACCACGGCGCAGTCGTCTGCACCAAAGGCAAATGACAACGTGGTATGGGGTCGGTTTCCGAGCCTTAACAGAACTCCGTCGCGCGCCCAGGACGCGTTAGAGAGAAGTCGGGGCTTTAACCTCCGCATTCAGGCAAGCTGATGTTCTGTACGACCTTTTATTCGTATAAGGGCGGTGTTGGGCGGACCCTCGCTTTGGCGAACGTGGCCTTGCACCTTTCTCTGCGTGGCAAAAAGGTCCTGATCGTCGACTTCGATCTTGAGGCGCCCGGCATTAGTACCCTTAATTTCTGCGCTGACGCTCAAGGCCGGCCGGGCGTAGTGGATTTCATCCACGAATATTTAAGAAACCAATCGGCACCCGACGCGAGTGCATACATCTATCGCTGTTCCTTCGCCAATGTTATCGACGGCGCGATGGTGCAATTGGATGTTATGCCCGCAGGTGATCAAAGCCCGGCCTACGGAGCAAGCTTTGCAAAAATCGATTGGCGGGAACTCTATGAGGAGCGCGACGGCTTTCTGCTCATGGAGGATCTTCGGGAGCAATGGGCCACTTTAGGGTATGACTATGTTTTGATAGATAGCCGGACAGGCCTTACTGACATTTCAGGTGTCTGCACGCGTCAGTTACCGGACTGTGTAGTTGCATTATTTTTTCCGAATGAGCAGAATTTGGTGGGATTGACCGACATGGTGCGCAGCATTCGCGCCTCAAAGGCCCGACCGCGCAGCCCAGACTTGCTTTTTGTTGCTTCACGACTGCCACGTCTCGACGACGAGGACGGCGTGCTTGAGCGCTGGCTTGAACGCTTTAAGTCGGAACTAGCCTATACGCCCCAACAATATCGGCCACTGCACCAGTACGATAGCCTCGCTCTACTTGATCAAGAATTATTTGTTGTTAGTCGTCCTAAAACAGGACTTGCAAAGCAGTATAGGAACTTAGGAAGGCTTATTGCGCAAATTAATGCCGAAGACGCAGATGGGGCGGCTTCTTATATCTCTGCGATTTCTAATATTTACTCAGGTAAATATAAAGAGGTAGATTTGTGGCGCGACTCTTCGAATGCCTTCAGTTTCGAACGGCACGATGACAGGCTGGCCGAGATTAAAGATATTCACCGGCACGACTGTGTTATTCAGCGCAATCTAGCAGAGCATTATTTCTCCTTGCGCGATTTCACACGACTCGAGGTGGTTCTGCGGCTTGGTCTTGCGGCGACCGATACGAGAGTTGCGGGCGGAGTGCCCGAGGAAGTAATCCCCCGACTGCATCTGCTTCAGATGCGAACCAGTGCTGAAACCGGTGATTTGGAGAGTGCCATCTCTGCCGCATTGAATGTGCTCAAATTTTCGGGTGCTGGTGAGAGAATGGTAGTAGAAGCGTTAATGTTTCTTGTGAATTCGAACAGATCAGCGCTACCTGCGCCCGAAGAGGTGGCATACTTTCAGACTGCTGGCTGTTCTAGTATTGTGGATGTAATGCGGAAGTTTGGTATTTCTAGTCGGGAAGCGGACTATAATTGTAAGATTGCGTTGTACGTTTTGCGCCGCTTTGACTCCGATTTGGTAGATCCGAACCGATCCACGATTGAATTGGCACTTATCGCAGGAGGGGAATTTGAGGCGGCACTGCGACTGCTGGGGGATTCGCGCGATCAATCGGCCCTGGCTGCTCTAACCGTGCCCGATGCCTTTAATCGCGTTATGGCGCTTTGGGGGCGGGATGGTCAGCCAGATATTGACCTGTTTTTAATTCTTTTGGGAGTGGTCTCAGAAGGAGAGGGCCAGTTCGGCGATAATGCCAACTACCAACAGTGCTTTGGTTTAGTTCAAGCAGTTTTAGGCAATTATGATGAATGCCAAAGACATATTAGCCAAGCTCGGACGCTGCTCCAGGCGAGGTCGGTATTACGTCAGTTCAGTTGCTGGAGTTTTGTGGAGGAGCCACAAGACGATTTTATTCAGCACTGTTCTGATATCGAAAGACTTGCAAAAGGTGAAGACATACTGCCGCTGTTTATCTCGAGGAGAAGCGGCTCCGTTTGCTGCGATGCTTAAATCTCTTGGCTGTCACACCTTCCGCGGCATCCGCCACGGCAGCATCCACTGCACCGCCCCCGTATCGAACCGCCGCATGTTGAGCGATTCGTGCACGGCCACCACGTCTTCCCCCCACAGGCGGGTGGCGAGTGCGGTGCGGCTGTAGAAGGGCGTGTCTTCCCAGGTGGCGCGGATGCGGGCGGTGTAGCCGGCGTCGGCGCGGGTCATGCGGTCGAGGCGCCAGGCGGTCTTGGGCAGCACCACGGGGGCGGGCATTTCCATCACTTCGGCCTGGCCATCGGGCGTGATGCGCAGGGCCATGCCGAAATCGGCACCGTCTTTCAGCTGGCCTTCGTACATCACCGCGGTGGAGCCATCCTTCAGATGGGCGCGGCTCCACTGCCAATCGGCAAAGCCGTCTTCCAGTGATTCGCTGCCGTGGTTGGCATCCAGATAA
>JAIXQV010000087.1 GCA_027485535.1 Oxalobacteraceae bacterium
CCGCCCCTGACTCGCCCGCCATCGACTGCAGACGTTTCAACTCTTTTTCGCGGCGAATTTTGTCGAGCTGGGCATCGGCAGCGGCTTCCTGCCGGTTGCGCATTTCGTCATTGGCTTGTTTCGCTAGGTCTTTCTTTCGCTTTTCATCGGCTTTTTTCTTGCCGAGTTCAGCCAGACGTTGTTTCTCCTGCTCCTCAGCGAGTCGCTTCTTTTCCCGTTCCTCAAGCAAGCGTTTTTTCTCGAGCTCTTCGGCTAGTTTTTTCTCGAGTTCTTGCTTACGTTTTTTTTCTAGGGCGATCTCAGGATCTGGTGTCTTCGCCACCGGCTCTAGTACGGGCACGGGTTTGGGCGGCGCTGGCTGAAGGGGCTCAGGCTGCGCAACCGGTGGCGGTAGCGGCTCTGGCAGGGGCGCAGCTTCGCGTGCCTGTGGGCTCCAGATCTCTGCTTCTATAGCGACAGGTACCGTGTTCTGCCAAGACACACCAAACCAAAGAAACGCTAGCAGTGCAAGGTGGACCAGCGCCGCAAGCGCCAGCGCGGGCCAGCGGCCTGGCTCTGCGGGGATTTGGTACGGGACGGTTGCAGCGTTCAAGGCACAATCAACGCGTGGCGAGGCCGACGCGCGCAATGCCGGATTGGCGAGCCAGCGTAATGGCCTGTACAACTTCATCGTACTTGATGTCTTTGTCGGCTGCGATCATCAGAGGTAACTCGGGGTGCTTGCGACTGAGATCAGCCAGCGCCTCACCCAGTTGAACGCGGTTGCTGACTTTGGTGAATTTCTGACCATGAATGCCAACACTGGCTGCGCCGTTCACGCGTAACTCGATCTCGATATAGTCAGTCGGTGGCTGGGTCGATTGGCCGGCCTTCGGCAGTTTGATTTCTGTCGGCGGAATCATGGGCGCCACTACCATGAAGATCACCAGAAGCACCAGCATCACGTCGATGTAAGGCACGACATTGATCTCGGCTTTGAAGCGCCGGGTACGCCCACCGCGCATGGACGAGTTAGTGCTCATGTCAGCGCGCCTGCCTCTGCAAGATATTCAAAAACTCTTCGATGAAGCTTTCGAATCGGATAGCGACTCGATCGATATCATGGGAATAGCGATTGTAGGCAACCACAGCGGGGATGGCTGCAAACAAGCCAATCGCCGTCGCAATCAAGGCTTCGGCAATGCCAGGCGCCACCGCTGCCAGAGTGGCCTGCTGCACGTTGGCCAGACCACGGAAAGAATTCATGATGCCCCACACGGTACCGAACAGCCCAACATAAGGCGACACCGAGCCAACCGACGCCAGAAAAGCGAGGTGCTGTTCGAGCGCATCCATTTCGCGCTGATAGGCCGCCCGCATGGCGCGGCGCGCGCCATCAATTAACACGGCGGTATCAACGTTCTTGCCACCGAAAGAGACACGCGCTTTTTTGTACTCTTCCATCCCCGCTTCGAAGATGCGCTCAAGCGCGCCGCCACCACTGCGTCGGCGGCTAGCGGTGACTTCTTCATACAAAGCATTGAGATTGGCGCCAGACCAAAACGTAGCTTCGAATTCGGCGGTTTGCCGTTTTGCGTTACGAATCGAGAATAGCTTTCTGAAGATATAGAACCAGCTCATGAGCGACACCAGCGCGAGTAGCGCCATCACCAACTGTACAAGTAGTGACGCATTACTAATCAGCGAGACGAACGATAGATCTTGGGTGACGGTCATGATGAGTGATGGGTTATTGTTATCTTCGAATTCGGTCGGCGACATCAGCCGGCAATGGCGCTGGACGCAGCGATGCAGTATCGACGCAGCCAACACGAACAAAGGCACTACAAATCAGCTTGGGTGGATCACGTAGGCTGTTGAGCCAAGCCTGTTGGCGGAAATTCACGGATGCTCTGCCTAGTTTTTCGACCATGACGGTGAGCTCGAGTTGATCATCCAGTCGCGCCGGCGCATGGTAATCGATCGTACTGTGGGTTACGACGAAAGCGCGTTGCCTTGCCTCTGACAACTCGCGTTGGTTGATACCGGCGGCGCGGAGCCATTCGGTGCGGGCGCGTTCAAAAAACTTCAAATAGTTTGCGTAATACACGATGCCAGCGGTATCAGTATCTTCATAAAAAACCCGAATCGGCCACCGAAATGCCGTGCTCATCCGTTGCGCTTGACGGTAAATGCCGAGAAGCCCTGACAGGTTGGCATCATCTCGATTTGATTGATGTTGATATGCGCCGGCAGCGTTGCTACCCAGTAGGCCGCTTCCGCAACATCCTCGGCAGTGAGTGGTTGTGTACCTGAGTAAACCTTGGCGGCAGCTTCATCATTACCCTTGAAGCGCACGTTCGAAAACTCGGTACCGCCCGACATGCCGGGTGCAAGGTTGGTGGCGCGTACGCCGGTACCGACCAGATCAGCGCGCAGATTAAGGGTGAATTGCTCGACAAAGGCCTTGGTCGCACCGTATACATTGCCGCCGGGGTAGGGGTAGCTGCCCGCAACCGAGCC
>JAIXQV010000260.1 GCA_027485535.1 Oxalobacteraceae bacterium
AGGGGCATGGCCACGTTATCCAGCGCGGTGAACTCGGGTAGCAGATGATGAAACTGGTACACAAAACCCAGTGAACGATTACGCAGCTCGCCGCGCTCAGTTTCATTCAGCTTGGCCATGTCTTTGCCGAGTAGTTGTACCTGCCCTGCATCCGGCAAGTCCAAGCCACCCAGCAAATGCAGCAGGGTAGATTTGCCAGAGCCGGACACGCCCACGATGGCAACGCGCTCGCCGCGATGCACGCTCAAGCTGACATTGCGCAGCACGGTGAGCGCCTCGCGCCCTTGTGCAAAGCTCCGGCTGATTCCGCTGCACGCGAGTACCACGTTGTCTGTATCACTCATAGCGCAGTGCCTCGGCAGGACGCACGCGTGCTGCGCGCCAGCTGGGATAGAGCGTCGCTAAAAATGCCAGCAGCAGCGCAATACCGGCGATGCGCCCGACATCCGGCCAACGCAAATCAGAAGGTAGCGCGCTAATCAGGTAAATATCGCGCGGCAAAAACTGGAACCCCAGCACACTCTCAATGAATGGCACGATCACATCAATGTTCACGGCTACCAGCACGCCAAGTGAGACGCCAATCGCTGTGCCCATCAAACCGACTAGCGCACCCTGGATGATGAAAATTTTCATGATGGAGGATGGCGATGCACCGAGTGTGCGTAAGATCGCGATATCGGCCTGCTTCTCGGTGACGGTCATCACCAGTGTCGACACCAAGTTAAACGCAGCAACTGCGATGATTAGTGTCAGGATAATGAACATCATGCGCTTCTCGGTTTGAACTGCCGCGAACCAGCTACGGTTCTGCTGCGACCAATCGCGCACCACCAGATCACCCTTCAAGCTCGCACCCAGTTCAGCCGCAACTTCCGGCGCGCGCTGCATGTCGGCGATTTTCAGGCGCAGGCCGCTGGGGCCGGACAATCGAAAGAGCCGCTCTGCATCTTCCAGCTGAATAAACACCAGCGAGGAATCGAACTCGTAGTGCCCTGCCTCAAATATGCCCACGACATTGAACTGTTTTAGTCGCGGCAGTACACCGGCGGGCGTGAGCTGACCTTGTGGCGCGATGAGGGTCAACTTATCGCCAACGCGCAAACCAAATCCACGCGCCAGCGCGCTACCAATCACAATATTGAACTCGCCGGGCTGCAGCGCATTCAAACGACCGCGCAGCATTTGCGACGCCACGTCGGATACCTTGGGTTCTTGATCCGGCAAGATGCCGCGCACCATCACGCCACGCACCACGTCATCGCGCACCACCATGGCCTGGCCATCTACAAACGGTGCGGCGCCGCGTACCTCAGGGTGTTTAACGGCTTCACTGGCCAGCGAGGCCCAATCCGGCAGGCTTCCCGAGCTATCGAAAATCTCGACATGCGACAGCACCGACAGCATGCGGTCACGTACCTCTTTCTGGAAACCGTTCATCACCGACAGCACCACGATCAGCGCGGCAACGCCAAGCGCGATGCCCGCCATTGAGATCAGTGAAATAAAGGAGATAAAGCTGTTGCGGGCGCTGCGCCGCCCGGCGCGGGTATAGCGCAGGCCGATGGTCCACTCGAACGGGGAATTGCTGAACAGGGCCAACGCGGACTCCGGCAATTTTTTTTCAAGGCCGGAGTTTGCCATAATGCACCCCTATGCGCGACCCCACTCTGCTGCTGCCATTCGCTCTGCCACCCGCGCAACATGCGAAAGACCTGATCAAATCGCTGAACATGCCGTCATTGGCATGCCTGCTGGCGCGTGCGGCTGAACTACCCGAGCGACGCTTCGAGGCCTTCGCCGCCGCTCTGCCCCATGAAATCCTGCTGTACGGCACGGGCGTTGATAACAGCCCGCCCCTGTCTCATCATTGGATGCAACAACTCGGTCTCGCGCCAGCGCCGGGTATTTGGTTCATTGTGCAACCGGTACACCTGCATATCGCGCGCGACCATTTGGTGCTGACCGATCCGCGCCAGCTGATGATTGATGAACAAACATCTCGTGCGCTGTTCGAATCTGCATTGCCGCTGTTTGAAGAACTTGGCTACGCGCTGCGCTTTGGTGATGCGCGCCATTGGTTTGTGCGCGCGGATACTTGGCAGACCTTGCGCACCACCACACCGGATGCGGCGACCGGACATAACGTCGATGTCTGGCTGCCGTCCGGCGAACATGCGCGCGAATGGCGCAAGCTACACAATGAAGTTCAAATGCTGTGGCATACCCATCTAATAAACGAAGCACGTGAGGCCAAGGGCCAGCCGCGTATCAATGCGCTGTGGCTTTGGGGCAGTGCGAGCCCGGAACAAAGCCCTGCAAAACATGACACGCTGACAATGGATGACTCGCTGATCTCAGCGGCACTTGCCGATGATTGGGGACGCTGGCTAGTAGCCATGCAAGACATCGAGCGTGTCCATGCGGCTCCGCTGCTACATCAGTTGCAAAACAAAACGATTGATCGCGTCACACTGCAACTCAGCGATGCGACGCAGGTCAGGCAGTGGCAAGTGAGCCGCCTCGACTTACTGAAATTCTGGCGCAAGCCCTCGCTCAATCGCCTGATACGCACACTATGACCCGCCTGACCGCCCGCCCCTACGCGATTCGTGACGCAGAGTACTTGGCGCAGCAGGGCATGCACCCGGTGCTGGCACGTTTGATGGCCGCGCGTGGTCTGCATGATCCGCGCGATTTATCGACGGAACTGGATGCACTCATCAAGCCCGATGCGCTGACCCATGTCGATCGCGCTGCGATATTCCTGGCCGATGCCATCGATGCCAAGCGCCGAATGGTCATCGTGGCGGATTATGACTGCGACGGCGCGACCGCCTGCGCAGTTGGCGTGCGCGGCTTGCGCGCCATGGGTGCAAGCATCGATTACATCGTGCCGAATCGCTTCGAATACGGCTACGGGCTTACACCCGAGATCGTGGCGCTGGCCGTCAAAGAAAAATCACCTGAGATCATCATCACCGTCGATAACGGCATCGCCAGCATTGATGGTGTTGACGAAGCCAATCGGCGCGGCATTCCTGTAGTCGTGACCGATCATCACCTGCCGGGCGCGACACTGCCTGCGGCCGCCGTAATCGTCAACCCAAACCAACCCGGCTGCGGTTTCCCAAGTAAGAACCTCGCGGGTGTGGGCGTCATGTTCTACACCTTGCTGGCGCTGCGCGCAGAGCTCCGCCGCCGTGGCCGGTTCGATAGCGCCTCACAGCCCCGGCTTGATCACCTGCTCGATCTCGTCGCATTAGGTACGGTCGCGGATGTGGTCAAGCTCGACAGCAATAACCGCATTCTGGTAGCGCAAGGTTTGAGGCGCATCCGCGCCGGGCGCGCCCACCCCGGGATCGCAGCGCTGTTCTCGGTGGCGGGACGTGAAGTACGTAAAGCCAATCCGTTTGATCTCGGCTTCACTGCCGGCCCACGACTGAACGCCGCCGGGCGATTGGCCGATATGTCGCTCGGTATCGAGTGCCTGCTGAGCGATGACAACCAGCGCGCCTGGGATATTGCACATCAACTCGACGACATTAATCGTGAACGTCGCGAGATCGAAGCGGGGATCCAAGAAGCGGCGCTGACCTCGCTAGAGAACATCGCGCCAACCGATAAAGCCGCGCTCACCCTGTTCGACCCAAGTTGGCATCAAGGTGTTATCGGTATCGTCGCATCGCGCCTGAAAGAAAAATTCTTCCGCCCCACCATCACCTTCGCACCCGCAGGCAACGGCATGATCAGAGGCTCGGGGCGATCGATTCCCGGCTTCCACCTGCGCGATGCACTGGACTTAGTCTACAAACGGCATCCACACTTGATCGATAAATTCGGTGGCCATGCAATGGCTGCCGGCTTATCGCTACGCGAAGAAAATTTTTCGATGTTTTCAGAAGCGTTCGAACGAGTCGCGCGCGAGTGCTTAACGGCAGCAGACCTTGAGCATGTGCTTGAGCATGATGGCTCGCTACCACCTGCTTACTACACGCTGGATTTTATCGGTCAACTAGATGATCAGGTATGGGGTCAGGGTTTTGCGCCGCCGCTGTTTTGCGATGAGTTTCGGGTATTGAACCAACGTGTACTGAAGGAACGGCATCTCAAGCTGCAGCTGGAGCGTGACAACCGCAAGTTTGATGCGATCTGGTTCAACCACGCCGAAGCCCTGCCCGACCGTGTGGTCGCCGCGTATCGCCTCGACGCCAACGAGTACAACGGCAGAACAACGGTACAACTGATGGTGGAATTCGCCGAACCTTCGGCCTAGGCATTCCTACAAAAAACCCTCGGGTGCGATGAAGTTTTATCGTATTTCACGCACATCAAAAAGCTGACACTCCCTAGTGCATCGATGTAGTACATCACGCCTTAAAAGCGCGTCATTAAAAAAATAAAATCGGCTTGGGGTCAGTTTGCCTATTCAGCGACTTGCCTGAAGAATGGATGTCACTCACCGAAATGAACGCCCAAGATGTGATGAGAATGTCATGATGAACGCTCGGTTGAGTGTCGAACGCTGGCTAGGTGATCGCATACCGAACTGCCAACTCGATCATGACGGCATTGCTATCTTGCAGCGCGAACCAGAAAGCCCTCTCATCATTGAAATACCGGAGGATGGCGATGTGTGCCATCTCAGCGCACCGGTAGCGCCAATGCCGGAGCATATGCCGAGAGAAGCCGCACTATTCACAGCGCTCACATTGAATCAGTTCGGGCGTCCGCTCGGAAGCTGCTGGCTGGCGTGGAATCCAGACCTAGAGGTATTCATGCTTTGCCACAATCTGCACATGCCAAGTACAGAGCAGGTGGCATTCAATAACGCGCTAGATAATTTTTTTCTAGCGCTAGACCGTGCGCGTGATCAGTTACTGGCCTACCGCGTGGGGTAACGGTAATGAATCCCATCGCCTCAGTTAATCATCGCGTCCAATCCCAGTACGCCGCAGCACTGGTAGCAGGCACGCCGCCAGCAAATAAAGATGAAATTCAGCAGCATCAGGGTGCTTCTCCCGAAACAAAGGCCGCCGGCGTGGCGCCGCTGACCGATACCAGCCATCCGCAACAAACACCATCAACTAATTTCAACTTAACCAAGGCAAACCAATCAGAGAAGGCTGCTGAATCAACGAACACTTTGGATACAACGGCCAACAGGCATATCAAGCCGGCTTTAAATGCACACCCAGTAATTCAGTCGACAAAACCTCTATTCAGGCTACTACAAAAAGTAGAGCAAAATGTTCACGAAGCCTATCAACGGCGAGAAAACATTAAGCCATCGCCCTCCAATAAATCAAGCACAGGGGAATCTGCAAGCGCTAAAGATCTTGATGAGTTTCGCCGAGCGCGTGATGAGCTTGAACGCAAGGAGCAAGGTGGCGATCTAACCAAAACAGACAGCTACATAAAACTTAAAGGAAGGCGTTCAAGCAGCCAATTTGAAAACCTGCTACCCAGCGATTCTAAATTCAGACATTTGCTCGACCCATTTACGGGAGGCATAAGAGATGTGCAAACCGGCTTATATGCGGAGCTTCATGTGGATACAGAATCCGGTGACTTGGTGCTCGTTTTTCCAGGTACCGGTGCCGGGGACATGGACACGAAACAGTGGCTGACGAATCTCGCGCAATTCAGTGGGCAAGGCGGCGTACCCGCCATGTACGCTCAGGCAGCGGCGCTCGCGAAAGAAATACGCGGCGTGCAGAATACCTTCAGTCTTGATAAGACTAGCCAAGGGGGGTTAAAACTCGTCGGCCACTCGTTGGGGGGTGGTATTGCGAACTATGTTGGGCTAAAACATGGCATGCCGGCCACTTGCTATAACGCCGCAGCGCTTGGCCGGGCCTGCCTGAAAGACCTTGGCGACATTCCGAAAGACAGAATCGCGCAGCAGACCCATATCCATTTTAAAGGCGATACCGTGAGTAGTAAGAAG
>JAIXQV010000167.1 GCA_027485535.1 Oxalobacteraceae bacterium
AGCATGGTATTCGTATCGACGGGACAGTCGCGCATACAGTCCTTGCCGCTGACATCCGGCTTGCCTCGCACATCCAGCATGCCATGCGCCATCGTATTACCGTCGCGGTTCGGCATGCGGCGCTGCACCTCGGCGATATTCTTTTCGCTCAGTATGTAGTCGGCAGGCACCAGATCTGCCAGGTTCAGCATGAACGCGGTCACTGCGTATACCTCATCGACTTTCAGGCTCTTCGGTGCGTCAAATGGCATTGCGCGACGAATATAGTCAAACAGCGTTGATACCGTTGCCAGCTTCATCATCGTGGTCTTCGAATTTTCGCTGACCGCGGCCAATCCAGCGACGCGACCACGCTCAATATCTGCACGCGTGGTGCCACCGACCAATGGCGGAAACACGCTCGGTGATTCAGCGAACTCGCCATGACAACTAGCGCAACGTGCTACCCAGATTTTTTCACCTTGGGCGACACTACCCGAACCGCGCGGCAACCCTTGAAAATCGGGTCGCACATCAATATCCCACGCCGCAATCTCACCCGGTGTGGCCGCACGACCAATGCGCGCAAATTTCTCTGCATGCGCACTACCCACACAGGCTAGCAATGCCAACGTGGACACAAGCAACGCACGCATGAGGCTTGCAACGCTACGAGATTTGAACATTCATCACCTCACCGGCTGCTGACACTTGCCAGGACTGTATTGCGTTGTTGTGATACACCGAGCGCTTGCCGCGTACTGCACGCAACTCGGCAATCTTCGGCTGCACATACCCGGTTTCATCGACTGCACGAGACTGCAGGATATAAGGCTTGCCATCCCATGCCCAATCAAGATTGAATCGGGTCAGGCACTTGGGCAGGATCGGCGACTCTAGTCGTGCGGTTGTCCAGTTGCGACCACCATCGACCGAGACATCGACGCGAGCGATCTTGCCGCGCCCGGACCACGCCAACCCCGTGATACTGTAAAAACCCTGATCCAGCAAACGCTGCCCACCAGAGGGCGAAGTAATCACCGATTTACACTCTTGAATCACGGTGTACTGGCGCTGCAAACCATCTGGCATCAGATCAAGGTATTGGGTTGACTCTTCACGCGTGGCATACGGCGCATCGCCTACTTCAAGCCGACGCAGCCATTTCACCCAGCACACGCCTTGCAAGCCCGGCACCACCAAACGCAGCGGGTAACCATTTTCCGGGCGGAGCATCTCACCGTTCATACCCCATGCCACGATCGCATCATCCAGCGCACGGTCGATCGGTATGCTGCGGGTCAAGCTAGCGCCATCACTGCCCTCGGCCAGTAGCCATTTCGCCTTTTGTTTATCGATACCGCAGTCTTCCAGTAGCAGGGAGAGTGGTACGCCAGTAAACTCGCAACACGACAGCATGCCGTGGGTGTACTGCACGGTGGGCACCGCCGGACCACCCCAATCCATCGCACTGTTCGCGCCACATTCAATGAAATGCATGCGCGATACCGACGGCAACCGCATCAACTCGGCCATGGTGTACACCTTGGCGGTCGACACCATGCCATTAATCATCAAGCGATGCTCACGCGGATCGATGTCATGCCAACCCGCGTGATGGCGCTCGAAATGCAAACCGCTGGGCGTGATAATGCCAAACAGCCCTTGCAGCGGTGTGAATGAAATACTGCTCTCGCGCTTGCGTGTCAGCCCGGGCGACTCGCGGCGCTGCAAGTTCGCCTCATGCTTCGATGGAGAGCCGTAGGGCGTGAAAGCAACTGGTTGACCCAAGCGGGTCGAATGGGCAGAAGGCTGCAGAATCGCCGAATCACCCTCCGGCGCAGTATGGTCACTGGCGGCGAATGCACTACCAGCGGCCAGCGTCGCACTGGCGGCGGCGAAGCTCTTACGCAAAAAGTCGCGGCGCGATGCGTCGAGACCTTGGGCGCTGATCTCCTCCAGTACGGCATCAGGGATGAAATTTTCTGGCGCCGGCAGCAATCGGCCAACGCTACGTCGCACGCTCATCAATGGCTTACTTGCACATGCTTGTCAGCAGCGCCTCATCGACGCTACCCGCCTCTGGCTTCACCCATGGCCATGGCCCGTGGGTCCAGTAAACCGTTAGCCCGCCGCCCATACCGTCCTTGTGAAACACGCGCAACCACTCGCGCAGTACCCGCTTGCTGCAGTCGTACTCATAGTTCAGCTTCATCGAACGAAACGGCTTACCTTCATAATCCTGATCGGCAGCGTAATCCACGATGTGCCACAGCTTGAAGGTGTCCGGCCCGGTGCGCTCGGGATTACCTGCGCTTTTATACAGCACAGGATCGGGAGAGCCGGAGCCCATGCGCTCCCAGTCCGCGTGCGCCGCGACGGAAAAGCCCAATAAGGTCATCAGCAGCAGAATGGATTTCATACAAGAGACTCCGAAAAACGCTGCGCCCGGCTCAACCCAGTGGTGATCAACGAAATCAGCGTGGTGAAAAGTATATCAGCGGAAATTTACTAGTAGAATCGGCCGCGAGCGGCAGGCCTGAACGATCAACTTCCCCGCGCGAAGCGCCGCTCACCCTGCCGGAGATCACCGATGCGAACCTACCCCATCCTGCTGACGCTATTTGCGCTGCACATTGCCTTACCCATCTCGTCAGCCCATGCTGCCGGCGACATCGAAGCAAAGCAACTGTACGTGCAAAGTCTGGCTGCCACCTGCGCTAACTGTCACGGTACTGAGGGTCACGCAATCAGCGGTGCGACCGTGCCGGGCCTTGCCGGTCGTAGCGCCGATGAGCTGGTCGCGCAGATGAAAGCCTTCCGCAGCGGCGAGCGTAAGGCCACCATCATGCACCAAATCGCCAAAGGCTTTAGTGAGGCACAAACCCAATTGCTGGCGGAGTATTTCGCTGCACAAAAACGCTGAAGGAGCACACGATGGATCGTCGATCATTCATCCAAGCCGGTGCTGCATTAGCGCTCGGCGTTAGCAGCCTCCCTGCGCAGGCAATGCGTGGCGCAAAAGTCGTTGTCATTGGGGGTGGCTACGGTGGCGCCACTGCGGCCAAGTACATTCGCCTGTTATCGAAGCAGCGTATCGAGGTGACACTGGTCGAGCCAGAGCAAAATTTCATCTCATGCCCACTGTCGAATTTAGTGATTGGTGGTAGCCGCTCGCTGGCTGACTTGAGCCGACCCTACAGCACCCTCACCAAGCAACATGGCATTACGCATGCGCGCGATATGGCAGTGGCGGTGGACCCGGTTGCGCGCACCGTCAAGCTGGCCGGCGGCAGTGTTCTCAGCTATGACAAATTGGTGATGTCGCCCGGTATTGACCTTAACTACGGCAGTATCGACGGCTTACCTGAGGCACAGCGTCAGGGCAAAATTCTGCAGGCATGGAAAGCAGGTCCTGAAACCACGGCATTACGCAAGCAACTCGAAGCCATGCCCGATGGCGGTGTATACGCGCTCACCATTCCGGAAGCGCCATTCCGCTGCCCACCTGGCCCCTATGAGCGCGCATGTCAGGTTGCTTTCTACTTCCAACGTCACAAGCCAAAGAGCAAGGTGTTAGTGCTCGACGCTAACCAAGATATTGTCTCCAAGCCGGCGTTATTCAAAAAAGCCTGGAACGAGCGCTACCCGGGCATCGTCGAGTACCAGAACCAGCACAAGGTGACCGCCGTCTCAGCATCGGACGGCTTGATCAAGTTTGATGTGCATGCTGATGTGAAGGCCGATGTGATCAATGCCTTGCCCGCCATGCGCGCCAACAAGATCGCCACGCAAACCGGACTGGCCAACATGGCCGATGGTCGTTGGTGCGGCGTGAACTATCAAACCTTTGAGTCCAGCGCTGCCAATGATATTTTTGTGATTGGCGATGCGATACAAGTCGCGCAATTGATGCCCAAAAGTGGTCACATGGCCAACAACCATGCCAAGGTAGCAGCGGCAGCCATCGTCGCACAATTGAGCGGGATCGAACCCAACCCTCAACCAATGCTCACAAACACCTGTTACAGTTTCATCGACGATCGCAACGTTGTACACGTCGCGAGTGTGCATGAGTATCTGGCGACAGAGCGTACCTTCAAGGTTGTTCAAGGAGCAGGTGGCTTGAGCGCTGAGCCTACTGAACTTGAAGGCAGCTACGCCAATAACTGGGCTCGCACCATTTGGGCCGATATGCTCGAGTAATACAAAGGGAGATGCTAATGACTGACTTGCTGTGGCCGTGCTCATCCCTCGTTCTCACCACACCACGCAACTAAGTATTAGCCTCTACTATGAACGAGCCCGTGATCGATTGGTACTTCGACTTCATCTCCCCCTTTGCTTACTTGCAGTGGCATCGACTACGCCGCGAGGCACCTCAGCTAGCGCTCAATCCTAAGCCCGTGCTGTTCGCTGGGCTATTGAGTCATTGGGATAACAAAGGCCCTGTAGAAATTGCGCCAAAGCGAAGCTGGACCTATGCGCATTGTTTGTGGCTCGCGCAGCGGCACGAAATCCCCATGCAGCTACCAGCGGCGCATCCGTTCAACCCGCTGCCCCTACTGCGGCTCTCGCTGGCACTGGGCGCTACTGAAGACGTGGTTGATCGCTTGTTCGGCTTTGTGTGGCGTGAAGGACGGCTGCCGTCGGATGAAAGTGCCTGGCAGGATCTGCTCGACGAATTACTGGTAACGCCTGCGGACATCAACAACGACGCTGTCAAACTGGCGCTACACCAAAACTGCGAGCAAGCGATCGAAGCTGGCGTATTTGGTGTACCAACTGCTGTTGTCGATGGCGAGCTGTTCTGGGGGCTTGATGCCACCGATATGCTGCTTGGCTATGTTGCCGGAGATGCCTTTTTCCGTTCCGAGGCCTACGCACTGGCGCACAACTTGCCCGCCGCCGTGCATCGTAAAAAGTAAGCTGAAATTCTCAGGGTCGCATGACGGTACGTCCGTTACGGCGCCCTGCGAAGGCGCCTTGTTCCGCCACGCTATTTAGACGCTTGGCTGAATAGCAAACGCTCATATTGTCCTGCGCCGATCAAACGCGCTTGGTGAAGGTCTGAATTCCCCCTTATTTCACTTAGGTATTACCTCAGCCACGACTAGCCTCGAAAAATTCCCTATAAAATCAGCTACTGAATTTGTGCAAACCGCTGCCATAAGGTATCGGCGAATGATAATGACTCCCCGCTTTTTGTTCCGCGTCCTGCTGCTCGCCGTCGCACTGCCGACGATGCTGATCGCTTGCGACAATAGCCCAAAAACCTATGACGCCTGCATGTTGAAGGCCTCGCGGGAAGCCAAAAATGATCGACAATTCCGCTCCATGGCCGAAGCCTGCCGTGATCGTTTCCCGGATCGCTAATAGCGCCGCTAACGAAAAAAGATATCACGCAGGATAGCTGTACTATCAACTAAAAACCAAGCGCTTGTTGTAACCCAT
>JAIXQV010000099.1 GCA_027485535.1 Oxalobacteraceae bacterium
AAGAGATCGACGTCGAAATCCATGTGATCGTAACGACGCCATGTCCGCTTGTCGCTCTTGTCGGATTTGCCCGACGGTGAGCGCGCACGCCAATCCGTGCCGGTCTCGTCTTGCTGCTCCTGCGCGTCCCTCATCCCCTGTGTAGGCCACAGGAGCTCGCCGTTTGCTTGCGTTTCGCGCCCCTGTGCCACAAGGGCGCGGCAGGTGCGGAGCAACGTTTCAGCTTGCAGGATCATCGATTGCAGCGCGCCAGCCGGATCGGCGAAATCAATCATTTCGATGGCCCGGCGTTCGGGGATGGCAGTGCGCACGCCATCCAACATGTTATCTACCTGCTCCGTCATACCGTTATCCTTGTCGCCTGGCGCGGTGCGGCAGGCTGCTGGTGATGTTGAACGCGACTGACCAAAGCCTCTATGGCAACGCCCGATTTGGACGGCTCGCCATGACCCGAGAATACGATGTTAAGTTCATCAAATTGCCGCCAACCCCGTTCACGATGATTGACCTCACGACAAGCTTCATTACTTCCGATACCGGAACATTTACGTTTGTGTGCGCCGGCGCAATTCAACAAGCCAATCAGGCACGAGAGGGCTTTAGATGCTCCAATAATCCCATCCTGCTTCACTCGGATGCAGGATTGTCATCGTGAACTGAAAGATACGCAGATAAAAGGCGGATAATGATTGTGATCCGAAATGAATAATTTATTCACTCCCTCAAAATTCTGCTATCTATCCGCACCAGAGCTGCTCATTGGAATATATTGTAACTTATTTTCCAATGAAAAATATTGATTAATTAGAATTATTTTTTATACTTATTCAACAAGCTCGGCCTTTTCAGATGATGGCTGAGGATGCTCACGATTATTTTTCAGTTCATCATCAATGTTTCTTGCCCTGAGCAATCTCGATATGAACAATACCCCAAATTTATCTCGATCGTAGCCAGTGATTTTTTCATTTGTTGCATAATGTTGCAACGCAATCTGGGTGACGAGCAAAGACACGAGCCAAACGGGCACAAGAATTACCCATAAGGACATATCCGACAACAGCAGGACCGCCAGGATCGCTACCGCGGCCATGGCGAACACCCTATTGGCTTGTCGTTCCCGTTGTTTGCGCATCGAATTAACCTCTGTGTGCGTAGTTATCGCAGTTTTTTAGCCGGGTCGGCAAAACGCTTCACATCCACAAACGAACGAATTTGTTTGATCAGGCAGCATGATCGCGGGGCTCCCTGTCTTTGCCGCCCACTGTCCGCCAGGCGCAGACTTTCACCGCAACCGTTGGATCTGGCGCGCCTGATTGGCCCCGCCTTCCCCGCCGACGCCATTTTCGAACAGATCATCGTGGCAGTGATGGCCGATTGAACCCTGTCGACGGGTGGGAGGGGGCTTCGCTGATCGCGCGCTAAGCTCTTGATCTCGAAGCCAGGATGTCGGCAGCGCGCAGCCTGCCGGCCAGCCAGGTTTTGTGGGCCGCCCTTCCGCGGCCGCTCAGCCCAGAATGAATTCGGCAATATCGGCCTTGTCAGCGAACCCCATCCTCCTCACCCGTTTGTCGACAGCGTCCGCGGTGACTGTGATGAGGCGCTAACTGCTCAACCGATTAAGCAATGCATAAGATCCGCGATCGGATAGATCGCTTGCGCTCATCGCCTGTTTGATGCTGATCGAAGCCCTTTTATTGATGGACAACAGCAATTTGGCTCCAAGTCGAAATGCGCCCAGACCGACGCTGGCCCATGAAGTGTCGTTCCATATCAAGCGACTGCATGATGAACATGTCGGCTGATGGCTGCCCATCATCTATTTTTTAAGGATCTGTTTCAGCGGGCCAGTGGCCCGTGGTGAACCGAGAAACTTATGAACAATATGGGATTTATACTGACATCCATTAACAACCTCAGAAGTTCATAGGCTTCTGGGTGAACCACGCAGTCATTCGGTTTGAACAGGGTTCGCTTCTGGATGCGATCACCTTGGCGATGAAGCGCGATTTCGATGCGGCGAGGTAAACCACGTCGTTTGGAGACGGTCCGATCATCGAAACGTTCGAGAATGAGACGCCCTCTCAACATGATCTGTAACCACGCACAACCATTGGGAGACACGGAAAGCCGCAAAATGCTGGCCTGATTTGCCACAGGATCGGCAACAGCCAGCAAGGATGGACATGGGTTTATACGCTGCCGGCAGCCGCATGTGGGCACGGCCTTGCGCAAAGACCGCTTCAGCGATGCCGTGACAGGCCTTTTCGCACGCGGGCGGGCGGCGCAATGGCCCGTTTGCGTTTACAGGTCTGCCAGATCGGCAATATAATTCTTGAGCGCCCGTTCGACGGTTGGCTCGATGGCCAGGAAATGGCGCCGGCCATCATCTTCATCCGGGATACGCATCAACACGCCATCGTCCACCATGCGTGTGATCAAGCGCAGCGCGGTGGTGGTCGCCACCCCAGCGACAATGCAGGCGCTCGATACGGCAACTTTGCGATCTTCCAGCGAGGCCAGGATCAAATCGAGCAGGATATTCCAGGCTGGATCGCCCAGCGCCTTGCCGCCAATCGCCATCGCCCTGGTGGATTCTGCACGGATCAGCTTCCGGAGCAGGGCTGCGTCTGGATTGGTCCGCATGGACGTGGGGACATCCACCGCAACCGCCGCATGACCGGCCTGATTCTGCAGCAGGCTGCCGAGCAGGCGGATTTCGCCGGTCAGGGTTGAAAGCTTGTCGTCCACGGATTCTGCGCGCGCGGCCTTCGCCCGCATGTCCCGGATCAACGCGAGCGGGGCATCGAGTGCCGCCATCGCAAACGGCTTGATCAGCAGGTCCACCGCCGACGCCCGCAGCGCCTCGATTGCCAGTTCCACCGTCGGATCGGCCGTTGTCAGGATGAAGCGCGGCCACCCCTCCCCCCGGGAAGAAGGGCGCAACGCCGCCATCTTCATCAGGGTCATCGCGGCGCCGCCGTTCAAACCGCAATCAACAATTACCGTCGATATGGCCGGATCGGCCAGCTCATCAACAACCTGCGCGTGGCTGTGGGCGATCACAACCGCATATCCAAGATTTTCGAGGTGATTCAGGCACGCCTTCGCAAACGCGAAATCGCTATCGGCGATCAGGATCTTGTCCGGCTGCCCCATTTTTAATCTCTTTGCGATCGTATTTTACGATAATTTGTTTCATGTGATCCAAAAATAAACGATAAGATCACAATTACCTTCATCGTTGTTTGCAGCTTTAATAGTAGCCGTTATCGGTCCAAACCGCAAAAAGATGCAATACCGGAGATATATTCATCCGTTTCTGACAAGGAATCCGCTTTTGGTCGTTTAAGTAGATTCACTTAGTTGGCTCTTGGCAACATTATTCCGTAAAAACTGACACTTGCAGGATTATACGGTTACAGCCGCAATCGGTGCCAACTTGATTTGCCGCTGATTGGAAGCCGAAGCTAAATTTTGGTGCTCCGAGAGGAGGTCTGCCGGACGGCGTTGGCCTGCAGGTTGAATGGCGGCGCATTCGTTCCGCTGGCGATCAGGGGGGTGAACCGCCGGAGATGCGCGTCCACTGCGCGCATGTCCCGGAATGT
>JAIXQV010000100.1 GCA_027485535.1 Oxalobacteraceae bacterium
CGGATTTTCATCCGCCAGGCTTGGCAATCTGTGCAACGGCGCTCACGTTACTTTTTTCGTGTTTAATGAAAGGAGGGCGTGATGAGCGCCGTACTCAAATCAGCTACTACCATCGATTACCACATCGCCGACATCAGTCTGGCTGAGTGGGGCAATAAAGAAATCAAGATCGCCGAAACCGAAATGCCGGGTCTGATGGCAATTCGTGAGGAATATGCTGCCAGCCAGCCGCTGAAAGGCGCGCGCGTAACCGGTTCGCTGCACATGACGATCCAAACCGCGGTCCTGATCCAGACCCTCGAGGCGCTGGGTGCGCAGGTTCGCTGGGCTTCCTGCAATATCTACTCCACGCAAGACCACGCTGCCGCGGCGATTGCTGCGAATGGCACGCCAGTGTTCGCGTTCAAGGGCGAGAACCTCGACGAATACTGGGACTTCACGCACCGTATTTTCGAGTGGCCAGATGGCGGCTACTCGAACATGATTCTCGATGACGGCGGCGACGCCACGCTGCTGCTGCATCTCGGCACCCGCGCCGAGAAAGATCTGAGTGTGCTGGCCAATCCGGATTCGGAAGAAGCTATTTGTCTGTTCAATTCGATCAAGGCCAAGCTCAAGACCGACCCGACTTGGTACTCGACCCGTCTCGCGCAGATCAAGGGCGTGACCGAAGAGACCACCACCGGTGTGCACCGTCTGTATCAGATGTTCAACGAAGGCAAGCTCGCCTTCCCGGCCATCAACGTCAACGACTCAGTGACCAAGTCCAAGTTCGACAACCTGTACGGTTGCCGCGAATCGCTGGTCGACGCCATCAAGCGCGCGACCGACGTCATGATCGCCGGTAAAGTCGCTGTTGTCGCCGGCTATGGCGATGTAGGCAAAGGTTCCGCACAAGCGCTGCGCGCGCTGTCGGCGCAAGTGTGGGTGACGGAAGTTGATCCGATCTGCGCATTGCAAGCCGCGATGGAAGGCTATCGTGTCGTCACGATGGAATATGCGGCTGAGCATGCAGATATCTTCGTGACCGCCACCGGCAACTATCATGTGATCACGCATGAACACATGAAGAAGATGAAAGATCAGGCCATCGTCTGCAACATCGGTCACTTCGACAACGAGATTGAAGTCGTCGCGCTGAAGCAGTACACATGGGAAAACATCAAGCCGCAGGTCGACCATGTGATCTTCCCAGATGGCAAGCGCATCATTCTGTTGGCGGAAGGCCGTCTGGTGAACCTCGGTTGCGGTACTGGCCATCCGTCGTATGTGATGAGCTCGTCCTTCGCGAACCAGACGATCGCGCAGATCGAGCTGTTCACGAAGACCCAGAACTACCCGATCGGCGTATACACCTTGCCGAAGCATCTCGACGAAAAAGTCGCGTTGCTGCAGCTGAAGACGCTCAACGCACAGCTCACAAAGCTGACCGAAGAGCAGGCTGCGTACATCGGCGTGAAAAAAGAAGGCCCTTACAAGCCCGATCACTATCGTTATTGATCGATGCTCATCGGGTGGGTAGTGCCAGTGGCGCTGCTCACCCGGATCAACCAGCCGAGGTTCGATGCGCTTACTGCTCATCTGGATCGTCAACACGGTCACGCTGTTTGTCTTGCCGCGTTTGCTCGATACCGTGCAAGTCGATAGCTTCACGACAGCGCTGACGGCAGCATTGGTACTCGGCTTGGTGAATACCCTGATCCGCCCTGTTCTTTTGGTGTTAACGCTGCCAATTACTTTCCTGACGCTTGGGCTGTTTATCTTCGTGATTAATGGTCTGATGTTTTGGGTGGTGGCAGACATCGTGCCGGGCTTTCAGGTGACGAGTTTTAGCGCGGCGATTGTGGCCGCGTTTGTCTACAGCGTGATTTCTTGGCTGCTAACGGCCTTCATCCCGAAATAAATCCATGTCACAAGCTATTTTCAGCGTTGAATTCTTCCCGCCCAAAACCGCCGAGGGCGTCGACAAGCTCAAGCAGGCGCGCCAGCAGTTGGCGCAGATAAAGCCCGCGTATTTTTCCGTGACCTTTGGCGCTGCCGGGTCGACACAAGCAGGCACGCGCGATACCGTTCTCGAGATTCAGCAAGAGGGCTATCACGCCGCGCCGCATCTGTCGTGTATCGGTCGAACCCGTGACGACCTGCGCGCCATCATCAATGAGTACAAGGCGCACGGCATTCGCCACATCATTGCACTACGTGGCGACCTACCCAGTGGTTTTGGCGGCACTTTCGGGGAGCTGCACTACGCCAGCGATTTGATCGCCTTCATTCGCGAAGAGACCGGTGACTGGTTTCATATTGAAGCGGCAGCATATCCCGAGATGCATCCACAAGCAAAATCGCCCCAGGATGACTTGCAGAATTTTGTGCGCAAGGTGAAAGCGGGTGCCAATGCAGGCATTACTCAGTACTTTTATAACCCGGATGCGTACTTCCGGTTCGTGGATGACGCTGCTCGTCTAGGGGCAGATGTACCGGTGTTCCCGGGCATCATGCCGATCACGAATTTCTCACAGCTGGCGCGCTTCTCCGATATGTGCGGGGCTGAAGTGCCGCGTTGGATTCGGCTCAAGCTAGCCTCGTTCGGCGACGATACGAAATCAATCCGCGCTTTCGGTCTGGATGTGGTCTCGCAGATGTGTGACCGACTGTTAGCAGGCGGAGCGCCCGGCTTGCACTTCTACTCACTGAACCAGGCTGCGCCGACATTGGCGATTTGGGAGCGATTAAGCCCGGCAGTGCGCGCGTAGCGTAGTTTCAGTGCGCGGCTCGCCAGGGCTGCAAACGCAGCAAGCGGCCAAACGAGATAGGTGCTTAGTCAGTCAAAATGACATCCAGCGGTATGTCATGCGCCTCAGCTTCAAAGCTCACCTTGGCAAATGCATACGCAATGCCGACAGCGCGTGGCCGCGGGCTTTGTGCCAGCGTTCGATCGAAGTAGCCGCCGCCAAATCCGAGGCGCAGGTTCTGATCGGTGTAGCCGATGCAGGGCGCAAGCACGGCGTCCGGCTGTACATACTCGCCACGCGCGCTGGGCGCTAGTGTGCCGCTTGCGTCTTTGGTGAGTACATCGCCCGGTCGCCATTGCACAAATACCAGCGGTTGCTCTCGTTCCAGTACGACGGGCATGGCGACTGTGATGCCATGCGCTGGCAGCGCTTCATAGAGCGCGGACAGGTCCGGCTCTCCAGCAATCGCCAAATAAGCACCCAACACGCGGATGTGATTCGCCTGTAGCCACGACAGTAAACTGGCGATGATGCGCGCATCGGCGGCTGCCTTGATGTCAGGTGCCAGCGCGCGCCGCGCCGCAATCAGTTGATGTCTCAGTTCGGCTTTGGAAGTTGCTTGGTTCATGAATGACAAATCAGTGAAGCGATCGGATTGGTTGAGTCACTGCATGCTATTCTAAGACTATCGTAAGTCGTCATCAGAAAGTTATGAAGCAATACTCAAAATGGTGGATGGGTGTGATGGTGTGCGTCGCTGTTGGCGCCAGCATGTCATCTGCCGTGGTGTCGGCAGCTAACCGACACGCGATCATGATCGGCAATGGCGCCGATGCAGATTTTGTCGCACTTCGCGAGTCAGCATTGCGTGGTGAAACCGGCGAGTCGAATCGTCTTGCTAACCGGCTGGATAGTTATCCGATTCAGTCGTATGTCGAGTACTACAAGCTCTACCCACGGCTGCAATCAGCGCCCGAGGGCGAAATACGTCAGTTCCTCGAGCGGTATGATGGTACGGCCATCGCTGACCGATTGCGAAATGATTGGTTGTTATTGCTTGGCCGTGCTCACGACTGGCGCGTGTTTGATGAGCAGTATCCGCGCTTTGTGCTGAACGATGACACGCAGGTGAAGTGCTATGCCCTGCAATCGCGTATGTCGAAAGGTGAAAACATCACCAAAGCAGCGCGCGATTTGCTGCAGCAACCGAAGTACTACGGCGATGCCTGTGTCGAGCTGATTGGCAAACTGGCGCAAGAGAAAAAATTCAACGAGTCGGATGTTTGGCGTCAGATCAGGCTTGCGGTCGAAAGCGGCGTCAGCGGTACTGCACGTCGCATCGCCAATTACACCGACGTGAACGACAAGCAACTAGCGCAGGCG
Source organism: Oxalobacteraceae bacterium (assembly GCA_027485535.1). Lineage (GTDB taxonomy): Bacteria > Pseudomonadota > Gammaproteobacteria > Burkholderiales > Burkholderiaceae_D > Pernthalerella. The sequence continues at coordinate 4,116 of JAIXQV010000100.1, forward strand.
ATTGACAAGCCTTTTGCCATACTTGAGCGTGGCGCGGTTGGCGGGCGCCCCGCGCGCGAATTGTTTCTTATCGCGCTCGGTCGAGCCGGACGCGACAAGCTCGACAAGGCAGTGCATCAGCTAGAAAAAGCGCAGTCCAGACTGAATGCCGAAGAAAACGCGATTGCCTGGTCACAGCTTGCGCTTCAAGCATCCCTGGCACTGGATAAAGATGCACCGACCTATTGGCGGCGTAGCTTTGATGCGCCCTTATCGATCGAAGGCTATCAGTGGCGCGTACGCACGGCGCTGCGGGTGATTGACTGGCAGTTAGTCGCGCGATCGATTGATGCTATGCCGCCGGATCTGCAAAAAGATCCAGCCTGGCTTTACTGGCGTGGTCGTGCCCATGCAGCGCTCGGGCGTAGCGAAGAAGCGAAACCGTATTTTCATCAACTCGCGGGCCAGCATCATTTTTACGGATTGCTGTCTACGGAAGAATTATCCCAGCCCATTCTTGCACCGACCAAACCAGCACCACCCACAGCCGCCGAACTTGCCGAGGCGAGCGCTAATACCGGTTTGATCAACGCGCTAAAGTTTTATGAGCTGGAGCTACGCTTCGAAGGCAATCGTGAATGGAACTGGCAGCTACGCAAAATGAATGATCGGCAGCTATTAGCGGCCGGTGAATTCGCTCGCCGTAGCGAGGCGCTGGATCGTATGGTGGCGAGCGCCGATCGCGCCAAGGTCGAGCTCGACTTGGCACAACGTTATCCCACACCCCATGAAGACATCATGCAAGCCGCTACCGCGGGCATCGGCCTTGATAGGGCTTGGGTGTATGGTTTGATACGGCAAGAGTCGCGATTCGTGAAAACCGCGCGTTCGGTTGTGGGCGCATCCGGACTGATGCAGATCATGCCGCGTACGGCGACCTATGTCGCCAAGAAAATCGGTATGAGCGGATTTACACTCACCGGCTTGAACGATACTCGCACCAACATTACGCTAGGTACGCAGTACCTGAACATGGTGTTGGCCAACTTAGGTGGTTCGCAGACGCTCGCGACTGCTGCGTACAACGCAGGTCCGGGCCGTCCGCGGCAGTGGCGTGCCTCACTCGAGAAGTCAGTAGAAGGTGCCATCTTCGCAGAGAGCATTCCATTCTCTGAGACGCGCGGCTACGTGAAGAATGTGCTGGCGAATGCGACGTGGTACTCGCTACATTTTGATAGCCATGCGCCTTCGCTGAAAACACGGCTGGGTACCGTTTCACCCCGCGACGCCAATCTGATTGAACTCGGCGATTTGCCCTAAGGCCTACCATGCGACACCCCTCCATACTTCTGCTCGGCGGTAGCGGTTTCGTCGGCACTCATATTGCAGCTCGGCTCTCGGCGTCGGGTCGTCATGTGATCGTGCCGACACGGCGCTATAACCGCGCGCGTCATTTACAAGTCTTGCCGACTGTACAAATCACGGTGGCCGACATCTATGATCCGGCTGTGCTGGACAAATTGCTGCCGCGCGTTGATTGCGTAATCAATTTACTGGGTGTACTGCACTCGCGGCCGGCGCGTCCTTGGGGCCCCGCATTCGAGCATGCGCATGTGGCTTTGCCGCGCTTGCTGGCACAAGTGTGTGCGCGTCATGGCGTCAAGCGAGTGCTGCACATGTCGGCGCTCGGCGCGGCCATCGATGGACCATCGATGTACTCGCGTTCGAAGGCAGCAGGCGAGCGCATCCTGCTTGATGCCAAAGACTTGCAAGTGACCTCGTTTCGTCCTTCTGTCGTATTTGGCGC
>JAIXQV010000166.1 GCA_027485535.1 Oxalobacteraceae bacterium
CAATGCAGCAGTAAGAGCGTATTACGCTCACTTCAGACGGGAATCGAACCCGGGTCCACACCCACCACCAATAAAGGAAAAACCAACCCTTCGGGGTTGGCTTTTTTTTGCCTACTACCGCGTGTTTACGCGGGTTCCTGCGGGTTCTTGCGGACTGCGGAGAGAGCCATTTCTGCCACCAACCGGACGGTTTTACTCTCCGTTTGCACATTCTCTCTCCGACCCTCCCCACCCAGCGCAGGCCGAAGTCCGGAAGGCACGCCCATCACCCCTATATAAATCAACGGGTTACGCGCGGACGAATCAATCGGTTTTTTTGTGGCATTGGTAGGCTGAGGGGATGGCGCTTACGCCCGTCAGTCATCGCAGACATCTTGATGATAGGCCGTGACCGATCCGGTGTGGTCCTTCAGTGAGCATTGATATATGACCTGTTTGCCGCGATAGGTGCCGTTTGCCATCGTTCGTCTGAGTGTCCGCTGTCGCCGAAAGTCGACACTCCTCGACGCAGCGAGGTTAAGAGTTGCTGTTACCGAATTAAAACTTTTGATGTAGCTGCGAAATGAGAGTCGGTTGTTGATGCGGCATCCTGGGGGTTTACACGGCTTGGTTCGTGCCCATTCTCCTTCGCCCTGCGATCAATGTCATTGGTCCGATAGGGTGTTGCCTTCTGCTTCACCGACACGTTTTCTAAATAAAAACACTATCTATAAATTTTCCCAAACGTTTTGATCATTTGTATGGTGCCTTAACCTTGCAAAATATAAAATTGCGCTTTACTTGGTTCCCGCTTAATCAAACGCAACAGGAACACTTCAGTGGCACTTTCTTCTTATCACTTGCCTGCGCCAGCGGATTGGCAAGCCTTCGAACGATTCACGCGTGACCTGTTCAGCGCGGAATGGATCGATCCGCGAGCCGAGTTGAATGGCAGAAGTGGCCAGCCACAGGCAGGCGTTGACGTTTTTGGCACGAACGCGAGGACTGGTGGTCTGGAAGGGGTGCAGTGCAAGGGCAAAGATGCCCGTTACGGCCACGGTGTCACCGTTGAAGAACTTAAGGCCGAGGTCGCCAAGGCTTACACCTTCAAGCCTCCCCTGACGCACTACTGCCTGGTGACCAGCGGTGTGGCGGACGTCAAGGTTCAAGAGGCCGCTCGCCTCATCGACGAGACCCATCGAAAAGCTGGCAAGTTCGGCGTAAAAGTGTACGGCTGGGAGCAGTTGCTGGCTATCTTGCAAAGGCATCCCAAGATCGCCCGTATTCACTTCCGCGACTTGCACGTCGCTTTATCGGAAATCCATGCGCAGGCGGAGCTCATTGCCGTCTGCCATCAGACGTTCCAGCATACTGGGCTGTTTGACCGAGTTGACCCAGTGGCCGCCTCCGATGGCTATCACCAGGTGCTTATGGATGCATCCACGTTTTACGACAACGGTGTTCTTGACGTCAGAAGTGCCCTTGCAATGCAGCGGGCACTACACCGTGATGTTTCCGGCCAGTTGCGGGTGCACCCAAAAGCTACCGTGGCTTACTTCGGCATCGCGCATATCCCTCTTGTAATGCACGCGGGCTCCGCCATTTCGACACGGCACCCTGTAGCACTGTACGAGCTGGACGCAACATCTGGGCAATGGACCCCTCTTGCGGACGGTGACGGACCGGAATTGGGCGTGGAGCTTGTGGACCTAGGTGGCCCTTCGGGTGCAGCAGACGCTGTCATCCAAGTGGAGGTCAGCTTCAAGGTATCTAAGACTGACATTGACCAGACTATCACGAAGCCTTACCGGCACTTTGCCGTCCGTATCTGCGAGCCCAAGCGCGGCGCCGTTACCCACTACGGACAAGCGCGTGCGGTGGCCAACGCATTCAGGGAGGCGGTGGACCGCGTTCATAGCGAGAACCCTGGCGCGACCCAGCACGTCTTCGCTGCGACGCCGGTCTCAGTTTCGTTCCGCCTAGGCCAGATGGTCAGCCAAACCATCCACCGCTCGGTGCTGGCCTACAACTACTCTCAAAAAAGCACTCCGCCCTACCACTGGGCGGTCGATTTGGTTGCCGCGGATGGTGCACCGGGGCAACTTTGGATTTCGGGAGTAAAGCCGCGTGTTTGATGTATCCAAAGAACTGACAGCGTTCTATGACAAGCATGTGCGACTGGGCACTACCTTGCGCAACAATCTCGGCGGTTATCGCGACCTTAACCTGCAGAGAATCACCGACGGCCTGAAGCTGCTTGGCGATAAGAACGGCGTGGTCTATAAGACTTGGGTCGACTACAAGAACCAGGGAAGCTACGCCATGCACACGCTTAACCAGTGTGTGCATACCGACTACGACATCGATGTCGGGGTAATTTTCGAAAAAGACGACCTTCCTGTCGGCGCAGCGGATGCCCGCATGCGCGTGCGTGATGCTCTTCAGGAGAAGATGAAGGGCACCAACTTCACTAAGGACTCAGACGCACGCAAGAACGCTGTCACGGTCTGGTACGCAGATGGATATCACATCGACTTTGCTGTTTACCGGCGCAGGAATGACTGGATGGGGAACACCGTCATCGAGCACGCCGGCGGTGACGAGTGGACTGCGCGCGACCCTATGGCGTACACGAACTGGTTCACCAAGCAGGTGGACTCCAACAGCCTGCCTACATCCTTTCAAACAATGCTGGGGACCACCGTCAAGGTGCCAAAGGGGCAACTGCGACGCATCGTACGCTTCGTTAAGGCGTTCTCTCGCTCGCGTTCAGCTTGGGCTCTGCCAGGGGGCATCATCATCAGCTCGCTCGTCTGCGAGGTCTACAAGCAGAACCCCACCCGAGATGACGTTGCACTTGTAGACACGTTGAAGGCACTCCTGGCACGACTGAGAATGTCGGTTCAGGTCGAAAACCCTGTGCAGCCAGGTGTCTTCTTCACCAACTCTGACCGCAGACGCCGGGAGGTGGAGCGCCTCCGAGATGAACTGGAAGTCAAGCTACCGAACCTAGAAGTACTCTACAAAGGTGATTGCACGCGCAAGCAAGCAATGGGCGCGTGGGACGCAATCTTCCGGCATGACTTCTGGTCTGACGCCAATAAGGAGGCCGCCCGCTTGGCCCTAGGGTCCGCTGGAATTGTGATTGAGTGCTGGCTGGCTAAGAAGAGCGAAGGGCTGGTGTACAAGCAGCACAAGAGTGACTCGACCGCGCTGCCCAAGGGCATCCACCTGCGCTTCACGGCGGTGCCGGATGTTGCTCCGCCCTATGATGTGCGTTGGTCTGTGCGTAACGAGGGCCATGAGGCCAAGGAAGACGGGGCCCTGGCACACGACACAATCAAGAGATCGGACCAGCCATACTGGACCTCCACGGCCTACAAGGGCAGGCACAAGATGATTTGCGAGGTCATCAAGAACGGTACGACGGTGCGCCGAGGTGAACACCTAGTGCGTATTGGCCCTGGCCGACGTCTGTTCTAAATCTGAAATTCCTGTGCCGCGTGGAGCCCATTCGCCTCGATAACATCGCCTCGCTGCCAGCGAAATTCTTATCACAGCTTCAACCTCTCGACGCAGTGTTTAAGGCACATGAGCATATCGACTCAGTTGCGGCTGACCCGAGAATCCGGCCGCTAGTTGCCGAGATCGACTGCTACCTACGGCAACTGCCTGTGCGTGCGTATCACTGCACCCGCGAGCCTGAGCCCGGGTATTTCGCCCAGGAAGGCCTGCGCCTCACAGATGTCGAGGCGCACCAGAAGGAGTTCTTGAGCGCGTTCGGTTGCCAGTTCACCTCGACCGAACGTCAGTACATGCAAACGGCCTGGCGAAATTACTTCGAGGGCACTGGCCAAATGCGCGGGCGAAATGGCCGTCTGTGGTTTTGTCTTACAGCAGAGACAGCGCTTTCGGATGGAACAGAGGTCTTTTTTAAGCATTTCGGCGGCGAAGCCGTCTTCATGCCACTGAAGGAGCACCCGACCATCGCGGCCAAGCTGGGCACCATCGGTTCGCCGGTCATCGTAGAAGTAAAACTGCTGCCCGGGGCTCCATCAAAGTACACATCCTTTGCGCTTCCGCTCTTGAGTGCGTATCACCTGACACGCCGCCCTGACGCTAGCCCCTGGTTATCAGAAACGTTTATCCAGCAACCGATTGCGCCCAAGGATATTTTGTCGATTAAGCGGGTCTGATGATCGACAGACGGCGGCCATTTTGGTCGCTCACCTCTCTGCGTTTGAAATCGCGACATTTTGTGTGGAGCCCGCTTGCACCGTAAGCGGGGCGCGAACACACGCACTGCGGTCTCTCGGATCTCTCGGATCTCTCGGATCTGAATCGTGAGGGTTATCTCGGAGACTAGTTGGATATAAGCTATCACCCATTATTTATTACAAGAGCTTAAATATCTCATGTCTAACGACTTGGTCGATCCCATACTGTGTGAGCACTGCTTATCAAACAACGAACTCAAGTACGAGATTCAGCAGCGTGGAAAGGTGGTTAAGAGTTGTCCGATTTGTCACAATGAAGGCGGCAGAGCGATATCTGCCTCTGACCCGAAAATCAAGAGGATCTTCCGCGCGCTCATCCGCCTGAACTTCTCCGAGTGGGACTACAACACGCACCTCGGAGGAGAGGCGCTAGAGAAAGTTCTGATGGAAAGTCCGGCCATCTTCAACTTCGGGCCAAACGTCGCGCTTGAGGCGTTTGAACACGCCTACCTAGAGATGGATAGCCAGGGGTGGTATCCGGCAACTGACGAAGAAATCACGCTGGGAGGTGGCTACTGGGAAGGTGGCATTCTGGACGGATTGCGGGACAGAAGAGACCCCAAAGTAGAGCGTGTGCTGTTCGCTTCTCTTGAGCACAACTGGTTCGAAACAGAAGCTACAGCCCGTGAGATAGTAGAGCGACTGCGGGACGATCTAACCGCAGTTGTTCCATCTGGCAGCGAGTTCTTCAGAGGACGTATCGGGGTAAAGTCCCGGCTTTCCGAAAAGAACAAGCTCTTTGCTGATGGTCGTGCCTTTCGGTACCTGCCGTTTTCGGGAAAAGAAATCGACCGCCCGCCCCTAAAGTTAGCAACCGAAGGCCGCTTCAACCGGGCAAGGGTGTCGTTACTCTACTTGGCCTCGGACGTGCCAACTGCGGTCGCTGAGCTGCGCCCTCATCCAGGGCACCTTGTGTCGACTGCAATGTTCCGGCTTAAGCGAGACCTAAAGGTTGCCAATTTTTCAAAACACGACATCCGCAACTTCTTGAGTGACCCGAGGCTTGAAGACCTTCGAAGCATTCTGTCAATAGCCGATGTCCTCAATGTCCCTGTTCAACCCGAGCATCGGGTGCTCTACGCTGCTACGCAGCTTTTCGCAGACGTGTTGCGCAGTGCTGGCTTCGAGGGACTAACATTCAACAGTAGTGTGGGTAAAGGGAGTAACTTAACGAGCTTTGTTGGCGACGCATTTGAGTTGGTCTCCGGTAGCGAGGGAGTTCAGGAAGTCGTTTCGCTGGATTACGGGATAGAACCGTCGCCAGTCATCGCTGCAGATTACGACAAGTTGAACTGGCAAGAAGGCGAAGATAGCCCATTGGCAACCTTACTACATGGCATGGCGCGTCGCGGGCGCTAACCATTTAATTGCTCTCGCTGAGGTGCGCGCTCCTCCGCAGGGACTATTGCAGGTGCTTGTGGGAATTTCCGGCCTGGCAGCTTCTGTGCAGCGGGACCGGACCAGCCAATGTCTCTTCCGGATCGACTTCTGTATCTAGCCAAGTCTCGTGCCTTTTTTTCGCTCTCAGCATGAAGCTGAATTCCGCCCCACCTGATTCAGCAACAGATCTTGGCCTACCGTAGTCAAAGAAATCGTAAGATTAAACGACTGAGCGTGCACTTGAATTCAGTTTCAATCTCAATTGGTGTTTAGCAATTCAAACCGCACCAAACTCGTTTTCTCTGCTCCACCCACTGCGCAGGCGGATCCACCGCAATATCAAATAGCGTGACATGGTTTGGTAGCGTGTCATCCAAGATGGCAGCGACAATGTCGGGGGCCAGCGAGGTCAAGTTGACCATCCGGCTGACATAGCTGTTGTCGACTCCCTCCAGCGTCGCAATCTCCGTGAGGTTCTTTACCAGTCCAGATTCCAGCATGGCCAACCATCGGTGGCCTCTGGCCAATGCCATTTGTATTGGCGTTGGCTCACCATCCCAATCGCGAGGATGAAAGTCCGTACCATCCGTCAGCATTACCGCCTTGCGTCGCCCCCGGCGCGTGATCTTGATAGGGAAAGTCACGTTCAGGCTGCCATCGCTGGCCACCACCACATCCGCTTCGCCAGCGGCTTTAATCTTGATCTCGTTCATGTCACTACCTCAGCAAAATCTTCCTCAACAACGGGAAGTCTTATTTCCGCTGCCAACCGCTCGATACCATTCGGCCGAAATTGCAATTCAATGTTGTGGGATGTGACCACGACCTTGGTGATCAACAAACGAACAATACGCTCTTGCTCGACCGGGAAAAGCTGATCCCAGATCTTGTCGATCTGCAGCATCGCGATGCACACCTTAGCTTCATCAACCTGCGAGTCCCTGGCAATCATGAATTGAGCCACCCGGATCTTGAGATCAGGCGCGCACAAGATACGGCGCAGTTGCGCCACCACATTAGCTTCCAATTCGATCGCCGGAAACCGTGGCAAACCCGATGCGCCAGCGTGCTCCTTGTTTTCTCGGGTGTGGATGTAATACCGGTACAACTTACCTGCGCCCTTGCGGGTCCAAGCGGCTGTCAATGCGCGCCCATCGGCACCCTCCACGATGCCCTTCAGCAGAAACGGAACAGTCGCGCGCGTGTAGTTGCCTCGCATGCGGGGACTGATCTTCAAGACCGACTGCACAGCGTTCCAAGTGCTGGGTTCGATCAAGGGCTGATGCTCGCCCTTGAACCATTCGTCCTTGTGCCGCAACTCACCCAG
>JAIXQV010000277.1 GCA_027485535.1 Oxalobacteraceae bacterium
AGCGTTTAGCATGGGGAAACTTGGGCGGGGTTGCGGCGGTCAAGGTGTGATTGTACGCCCGACCACTCTTCGCCGTGCGCGCACGCTTAGTCGAGGAAATCCTCGATCAAACTTGCCAGCGCCTCGGGCTGATCATGGTGCAACATGTGGCCCGCGTCTTTGATCAATGCCGGGGTGACGTCTGGAATGACCTGCATGCGCCGATCGATCTCGCTACGCACCTCGGCCTTTGGCCCCATCCAGCGCCACAAATCGGTGTGCTCGGCCTCTACCCACAAAACCGGTGCCGTGATGTTTTGCCAGCAGGCGAGCACCTCCTCGGTCCGGTACAGGTTGGCGCTGACAATCTTGTGCCTGGGGTCACCTTGCACATGCCACTCGCCGTCTTGATGCTGCGCAGCCCAGTGCTGCGCCAAAAACGACGCTCGCTCGGGCGTGAGCCGTGGATTGGTCTTACTCAGCCTCTCTGCTACTGCACCGCTGTCGGGGTAGCTGCGCATTTGCGGTGGCGCACGCAGTTCATCCAGCCACTGCGCATAACGAGCAGGAGCCTGCGCCGGCACCGTATTCGCCAGACCGAAGCCCTCAAGGTTGATCAGTTTGGACACCCGCTGCGGGCGTATACCTGCGTACAGCGTGGCGACATTGCCGCCCATGCTGTGCCCAAGTAATCGAATTGATTCGCTGGGCGCTAATTGATCCAGCAGCGCGTCCAAATCGCCGAGATAATCAGCAAACCAGTAGCAATCCGCTTGCACACGCTCGGACAAACCAAAGCCTCGCCAATCAGGCGCGATCACGTGCCAGTCACGCTTCAAGCAATCGACCACGAATTGAAATGAGGCGGATACATCCATCCAACCATGCAGCATGAATAGCTTGGGTGCATCCGGACGACCCCAATGCCGCACATGGGTTCGTAGGCCGCGCAGGGAAAGGAACTCGGATCGGGAAGGTTTGAACGGTGTCGGCATCAGGTGGGGGATCGCAGAGATTAAGAGGATTGCCAGTGCTGACGGCCAAGGCTAGCATCCCACCATCAAATTATAGGGGACACCGGATGCCGGCCACCGATCACTACGACGCGCTCTACCAATCCTTCCAGTGGCTGATTCCAGAGGATTGCAATATCGCTCAGCTCTGCTGTGGGCGCTGGTCTGAGGATCCCGAGCGTATCGCCATCGTGGTCGATGACCCGCTGAACGGTCATCGCGAAGTCAGCTATGCCAACTTGCAGCGTGATGCCAACCGTTTGAGCCATGTGCTGCGCTCGCTGGGCGTGCAAGGTGGTTCGCGTGTGGCGATCGTCATGCCGCAACGACCCGAGGTTGCGGTTGCGCATATCAGTTGCCAACAACTCGGGGCGATTGCGATGCCACTGTCAGTGCTGTTCGGACCGGAAGCCATCGAGTATCGACTACAAGACAGTGAAGCCATGGTGGCCATCGTCGATGCCAGTGCACTCGCCGCCATCGACGCCGCATTACCGCACTGCCCTTCGCTCAAGCATGTCATCGTACTGGATACTCAGCGTGCTGATTTGATCGATTGGGCTAATGCATTAGCCGAGGCACCCGATAGTTTTACACCGGTTGCGACCACCGCCAACGACCCGGCGATCCTAATCTACACCAGTGGCACCACGGGCTCGCCCAAGGGCGCACTGATCCCTCAGTCTGCCTTAATCGGCAACCTGCCCGGCTTCGTCGCCTCACAAAACTGGTTTCCGCGAGAAGGTGATGTGTTCTGGTCACCGGCTGACTGGGCATGGACCGGTGGTTTGATGGATGCTCTGCTACCCACGCTCTACTTCGGTCGCACCATCATCGCGAGTCGTGCCCGCTTCTCACCCGAGCATGCATTCGAGTTGATGGCACGGCATGGCGTAACGAACACGTTTTTGTTCCCGACCGCGCTGAAGATGATGATGAAAGCCGTACCTGAGCCGAAACAGCATTACCCACTCAAGCTGCGCGCCATCATGAGCGCCGGCGAGGCTGTCGGTGACGCGGTATTTCAATGGGTGCAGGATGCGCTCGATATCACCGTCAATGAAATGTTTGGTCAGACGGAAGCCAACTACCTGGTCGGCAACTGCGCACTCTATTGGCCAGCGCGCGCGGGCAGCATGGGCAAGCCCTACCCGGGGCATCGCGTCGCCGTGTTAGATGACACTGGTGAGCCGCTTGGGTCAGGCCAGATCGGCGAAGTGGGCCTGCATCGCTGCGATATTCATGGCCAACCCGACCCGGTGATTTTCGCTGGCTATTGGCGTCGCCCCGATGCAAGTCGAGATAAGTACCGCGGTGACTGGCTGATGACCGGCGATCTAGCGGAGATGGATGCAGACGGCTACCTTTGGTATCGCGGGCGGGCAGATGACATGTTCAAGGCCGCAGGTTATCGAATCGGGCCATCGGAAATCGAGAACTGTCTGGTCAAGCACCCGGCCGTCGCGAATGCCGCGGTCGTACCGAAACCGGATGCCGAACGGGGAAATCTAGTAAAGGCCTTTGTGGTACTGACAGCTGATACGGCACGCAGTGCAGAGCAAGACGCTGAACTAATCAAGGCACTACAACAGCACGTGCGCGGCCGACTTGCGCCTTACGAGTATCCGAAAGAGATCGAGTTCATTGA
>JAIXQV010000043.1 GCA_027485535.1 Oxalobacteraceae bacterium
CCGCTTCACCCTGGACGCGATGCCCGGCAAGCAGATGGCGATCGACGCCGACCTGAACGCCGGCTCAATCACGCAAGAACAAGCCAAGACCCGCCGCGACGAGATCGCGCAGGAAGCGGACTTCTTCGGCTCGATGGATGGTGCTTCAAAATTCGTCTCCGGTGACGCGATCGCCGGTCTGCTGATCCTGATCATTAACATCGTGGGTGGACTCGCGATCGGCGTGGCCCAACATGGCCTCACCTTCGCCGACGCCGGCAAGCTGTACACCCTGCTGACGATTGGCGACGGCCTGGTGTCCCAGATTCCCTCGCTGTTCCTGTCGCTGGCAACTGCGATCATCGTCACCCGCGTTACCACCTCGGAATCGGTCACCGATCAGGCGGTGTCGCAACTCGCGAACCCTTCTGCTCTATTTATTAGTGCGGGCATCCTGACCATCCTCGGCATCGTGCCGGGTATGCCGCACACGGTTTTCCTGCTGCTGTCGCTGGTGGCGGCCGCGCTGGGCTTCTTGTTGCTGCGTACGGAAGAAAAAACTGCCATCGAATCCGAGCAGGCCGCGGCCGAACAAAAAGCCGACGAGCCGAAAGAGTTGGGCTGGGATGATGTGGAAGCCGTTGACCTGATCGGTCTGGAACTTGGCTATGGCCTGATCCCGCTGGTGAACCCCGAGACCGGTGGGCAGCTGATGCCACGCGTCAAAGGCGTACGCAAGAAACTCTCTGCCGAATTAGGCTTCCTGGTGCAGCCGGTGCGTATTCGTGACGCGCTGAATCTGGACCCAGACGTGTATCACATCGTCTTGAACGGCGTGATGCGCGGCAAAGGCGATATCAAATCCGGCAGCGAATTAGCGATCAACCCGGGCAAGGTCTACGGCCAGCTCGAAGGCATTCCGACCAAAGAGCCTGCATTCGGCCTGGACGCCGTGTGGATTGACCCGTCGCAGCGCGACTACGCGCGGACGCTTGGTTACACCGTGGTTGATCCGGCAACTGCGATTGCCACCCATTTGAATAAAGTCTTGCGCGAGAACGCTTCCGAGCTGCTGTCGCATGATGAGACTCAGCAGCTGCTCGACAAGCTGGCGCAGAAGTCACCCAAGCTGGTGGAAGACCTGGTGCCCGGCAAGATGGCACTCGGCGTGATCACGCGCACCTTGCAGCACCTGTTAACTGAGGGCATCCCGATCCGCGATATGCGGACCATCATTGAGACGCTGTCTGAGGCTGCCGCCAGAACCCAAGACCCCGAGCAGTTGAGCGCCAGCGTGCGCCCGAAACTGGGCCGCATGATTGTGCAAGACCTGATCGACGCTAAAGACAACTTGCCGGTGATGACACTGGCACCCGACCTCGAGCAATTGCTGCACAACGTACTGACGAATGGTGCGCCCGGGCAAAGCGTCGTGATCGAGCCCGGCCTTGCCGAGAGCTTGTTCAGTGCACTACGCCAAGCCGCAACCTCGGTCGAAGACCAGGGCAATCCCGCGGTACTGGTGGTCGCACCGTCGATCCGCCCATGGTTATCCAAAATGGTTCGGCACCGCATCCCCGAGATGACGGTGCTGTCGTATACCGAGATCCCCGACGACCAGGCCGTCAAGGTGATCTTCACGGTTGAAGCTCAGAATAAAGCCTGATCAGGACAGTCATCATGGAACTGAAACGCATCCTTGCCAAAGATCTGCGCAGAGCGACGGAAAAAGCCGTCAAACTGTACGGTGAAGACGTGCTGGTGATCTCTAATGCGAAGGTCAACGGCCAGCACGAAGTCATCGTGGCGGTCGACCTTGGCGCCGAACCAGCGAATGAGGACAGCCCGTGGCTGCAGGCTAATCGAAGCACCGATAGCGGTGATACCCAGCTGTTTCAGACCGCGTTGCGCGAGAGTGTGCGTGAGCAGAAAGAACTGTCCGGCGATATCGAAGACGATGTCACTTACGACAGCATGCTGCGTCAAAGAGCACAGGCCGAGCCATCGAATAGCAACCCAGACCGCCGTGCCGCCGATCATCGCGAGTACATTCGTGGTCGTGAAATCGTTGATCTGGTGCGCGACGAACTGGCCGCGATGCGCAAAGAATTCAAACTGGCGCAGCGTGTGGTCGCCTGGCAGAGCGAGTCACCCGCGCGCAGCGCAGTCAAACCGCTCGTGGCCGCATTGGCTGAGGCCAGCATTCCGGTTTCTCTGCGTACCCTGCTGGTCGATCATGTGAGCGCGATGGATGATCTGGCACAGGCAAAACAATCACTGCACGCGCATCTATCAAAAAGCATGGGCGAGCACTGGGCCAAGCTGCCGCAGCGCGGCGTGCATGCCATCACCGGCCCTGCCGGTGCAGGCAAGACCATGATGGTGGCGCGTCTTGCGCGTACCGCTGCTGAACGCAAAGGTCCGGAATCGGTCGCAGTAATCTCGTACGCTGATCAACGTGCCGGTGCCTGGAGCCAAATACAAATGCTGTGCGCACAAGCCGGTGTTGATTGCCTGCGTGCGAATGACCCAGAAACCTTGAGAATTCTGCTCGGCGAGTTAGGCCAGCGCCACTTGGTGCTGATCGATACCCCGGGCGTGGAAGTGTTCACCCGCATTGAGCAGATTCGCTCATGCTCGTCGGACATCGCCTGTCATTTATTGTTACCTGCGGACGCAGCCGGCACGACGGTACGCAAGTATCTAGTGGATGCACCCAACCCCTGGCACAGCCTGATGGCCACACGACTGGATGAGGCGACACAGCCATGGGCGCTGATTCAGGTGCTGTGCGATCAGCCGGTACCGTTATCGGCGGCCTCGCACTCCCCGCTCGCCACTGAAGGCTGCACCGTACTTACCGCCAATGAACTCGTCACCCTGGCAATCAGAGGACTCTCGGTCGAGATGCCGCTGGTGGCCGATGAATTAGTCGATGACTCCGGCATTGCAGTCACCGATCCCTCTGTTATGACTGCCGCGCAAGCGCTGGTCGCACGTCTTGAAAAGAGCGCTCATGCAAGCTAGGCAAGCACAAACCAAGCGCCGCACCGAGGTGATCGGCATCGCCAGCGGTAAAGGCGGTGTCGGCAAGACTACCTTGTCATCGAATCTCGCGGTCGCTTTGTCGATGATGGGCAAGCAGGTCATGCTGCTGGATGCAGATTTAGGGCTGGCGAATGCGCAGATCGCGCTGGGCTGCCAGACGCAGTACAACTTGTCGCATGTGATCGCTGGTGAAAAATCGCTGAAAGAAGTGATCGTCACCTCACGCCAAGGCGTCAAGCTGGTCCCCGGCGCTTCGGGTGTGCATCAGATGGCAGCGATCTCGGCACCCGTGACCGCTGGCATTGTGCAAGCCTTCTCAGAACTCGATGATGAGATCGACTATCTGATCGTGGATACCGCTGCGGGTATTGCGCCGTCGGTACTGGCTTTCATGGAAGCCTGCCAGCGTCGCTTCATTGTTGTCAAAGACGAGCCCTCTTCGATTGCGGATGCCTACGGCATCATCAAGGTGATGACACGTGATCTCGAGTTGGACGAGATCTATCTGATTCCGAATATGGTCGAAAGCCAAGCCGCGGGCGCACAGCTGTACCGCCGCGTGAATGAGGTATGTGACCGTTTCCTTGGCAAGACACTGCAGTATCTAACCTCTATTGAAACCGACGAGCTGGTGTTGTCGGCCTTGAAGAAGTACCAATCCGTGATGGAGTTTGCACCCGGCAGTGCCGGTGCGCGAGACTTCCGCCGATTGGCCGATGCAATCACCAACCTCCCTGAAATCAGCCACCTGTCTGGTGGTCTGCAATTCTTCATGGAGCGACTGGTGAAGCAAAACTCTGGAGGCTGAGCTATGCCACCGTCAATACGACTGTACGAAGAAACCTGTGACCGCGGCGAGGCGCTGATTTTGGAGCACCTTGGCATGGTCAAGCGCATCGCGGTCCACCTAAAAGCACGCATCCCGCCTTTCATGGAAGTGGATGAGCTGGTGCAAGTCGGCATGATCGGCTTGATTGAGGCGGCACGATCGTTTGATGCCGGCAAAGGTGTAGCCTTTGAAAGCTACGCGCATACGCGAATTCGCGGTGCCATGATCGATGAGGTACGCCGACTCTCTTTCCTGCCACGCTCTGCGGTTGCGTTTAATAAATCGCAGAACAGCGCCAACCAAGCGCTTGCATCGGAACTCGGGCGCGCGCCAACGCAGGCAGAGCTGGCCGAGTTCATGGGCATGGAACTGGACACCTACGAAAAAGATCGTGGTGCCGCCAGACAGTTCGAGACTTATTCGATTGAGGTCGTTGCCGATGAAGTGATGCAGCTGCCCGAGCAGTCCTCGCGTCAACCGGAGTCGATTGTCGAAGAAGCCGAAATGATGGATGCGCTGACCGCAGCGATCGACGGACTGCCCGAGCGTGACAAGCTGGTGATCTCGCTCTACTACGTAGAAGAGTTGAACCTGCGCGAAATCGGCGAGGTATTGGGTGTATCGGAATCGCGCGTGTCGCAGATTCTATCGGCCAATGTCAAAAAGCTGCGCTCACAGCTCAACCCGGAGCCAGCGCTGCGCTGATCGAAGAACTTCATGACGCATTGGATGAGATACCTATGGGGCCGCAAATGAATACCATCATGCTGCTGCTGATTTTTACCGGGCTGGTTGGCATGCTGCTGGTCGTGTTCTTCATGCTCGAACGCGTGAATGACATCCACAAGCACTCCGACATCCCGCAACGAGGTCATATTGACCCCGCCGCCATGTTTGGTGGCCTGACCGGCAAAAACCTGTGGGATGCGCTGATCGGCGTGCCGATGCCGGGCTGGGATCAAAAACGCATTGCGGCGATCCGACCACGCTACGACCTGGTATTGCAAAAACATCTGGAGCTACTGTTTGAAGACGGCAAGCTGGACGGCCGCGAAGGCTTCGTAAGCCCGGTGCGGTGCGACCGCATGGTGCCAACGCTGCGCGGCGAGGTTGAGTCTTGGATACCGCATGAATTTGCCTCCGGTATTTACCGCGCCGGCTACGCCATCGCCACCACACCAGAAGAAGACCGCGAGCCGATTCGCCAGCAAATTGATATGGTGGGCGACGCCCTATTCGCAGCCGTTGGGCTGCCACCGAACCCGCTCACTTCTATCTTGATGCCCCATCTGGATCGACCCAAGCCACCAGAAGACGAGGTTAACGAGGAAGATCAAGCCAACGGCCAAGACGCCAGCGCAGATGGCACCGAAAACGCATCGACTTCGAACGGATCGACCATCGCCGCGCTTCCGGCGCCCGATACCCCTAACCTCCTGACACCGGAGCTCACGGCCAGCCGGGAGCCCGTCGCCGCCGGCCTCGGCACTGAGCAAACTGCAGATAGTCAGGTAGCCGAGCCCGTGGCCGAAGCCAGTGGTGCCGACACCTCAGCCGAGAACGTGGCTGCCAGCGAAACGCCTGATGAGCAAGACAAGGACAAGGACAAGGACAAGGACAAGGCAGAGGCGAAAGTAGGCGCCTAATTAAGCAACATCGACAACAGCGGCAAGCAATTGCCGCTGATCCCAGTTTTGGAGCCGTAACGAAAACTCACTAAAGCTTGTGACGGCGGTGCCGATCATAGGTCTGACGCAATGATTTACTTGGAGCGACAGACCATGAATATGAGAGAACGTGCATTAGCTAGTTATGGCGACGTAAAAGTCACCACGGGTGTGGCCGGAGCTGACAACGTGCAGCTGATTCAAATGCTGTTTGATGGCTTGATCGAGAGCCTGGCGACGGCCAAGGGCCATATCGAGCGTGGCTCGATCATGGAGAAATCCAAGGCTTTGGCACGCGCCGGCCGTATCGTCGTGGGTCTGCAAGGTGCACTGGACTTCGACAAAGGCGGCGACATCGCTCGTAACCTGAACGACTTGTATAGCTATGTCACCCGACGCCTGTTCCATGTGAACGCGCACAATGATCTCGAGGCACTGGCGGAAGTCCATAACCTCATGAGCGAGATCCGGGGCGCATGGGCAATGGTGCCGCAGCTGGTACCCGCATCGCAGCGATTGGCCGCGATCAACTGATCCGAGCGCGCGCAGCGCGCCAGACCAAGGGCATCCCGCCGCGGTGACGTGGCGGGATTTTTTTTGCCCGTGCAGGTCGCGCTTGTTGAAGGATTTCTGCCGCAATTTCTGCCGCAATTTCTGCCGCACTTGCGGCAAAGCCCGCGGACAGGCTCGGGCTGACACGTTTCTTGCATAAAGGCCCATAGAACCGATTTTTGCAAGGAAGCGAAGCCCTATGACCTCTGTACATCATTCATCTAGTCAGGCCGCCAGTTCGGTAAAAGCTCTTGATAAATCAAGGACTTCCGGGAAAGCGGGCGCCAACCCTGCGGATGGCTCGGACGAATTCAGCAACTTATTTGGCGCCATGATGGAGGGCATGCCGGGGCAAAATCTTGCCGCTCCGGCGGTCGACACTGGCCTGACCACCACGCCGGCAGCGGGTCTGGCCTCGGAGGTTCTTGGCCCGACGGTGCATATCATCACCAGCACCGAGCCCGCGATCAGCGATGACAGCCTGATGGCCTTCGCCCGCTCTCAGGGTTTGGATGAAGACGCCCTGGCCATGATTTTTGGTCGACACGGCGCACCGGAGTTGCAAACCATGGGCACCGCACTACCGCCGATGGACCCGTCTATCGAAGTAGGCAGTACCGGCCTGAATACCCATGTCGACGCTGGCAGTAGCGCCAGCCCCAGCGCGAATGATTTGCTGGCAGCCGCCATATTCAGCGGCAAACAGGCCGCGTCCGCGCTGAGCCCAGCTACGCCTGCCATCGACCCGGCAAAAGACAATGCCTTACTGGCCGCACAGGCGGCAGCTGCGGAAGGTGAATCGCTCGACCTGGGACCTGACGCGCGCCTCAGCTGGCGCATTGGCGAAGCCAATGCCATGGGCACGTCTAACCAAACACCGGCAGCCAACACGCTGGCCTCCGGCATGTTTGGCCTGAACGGCATACGCGCCATGCCTGCACCGGCCGAGATGGCGAAGCTAGCAGCGACCGATCCAGCGACCAACCCGGAGGCATCGAACCAATCACTGGCGGCCAGCCTGATCCTGGGTGCCGCCGAGGCCAGCCAATTCGCGCGCCGCCTGCAGATGAAACAGGTCAGCCAGCGCAGCGAGCGCTTCGGCGAACTACTGACGACCAGTAACCCTACGACCGGGACCGGGACCGCCTCCGCCCAAGCCGCACCCATCGAGGTGGTATCCGAAGTGCTGACGCTGGACACCGGTCTGAATGAAAACGAGCTGCAGCAACTGATGCAGCAGCGCCAACCGGAGGCCCGTCAGCCGACCGGCAACCCGCTGCCGAACCCAACCGCCGCCGAGCAAGCTGCCCGTAGCGACCTGGACCTGCGCGCCGAGCAATACGATAAATTGTCGCAGCGACTGGCCGAGGCGCTAGGTCAGCGCCTTTCTGCCCAGATCGCCCGCGGTGACTGGAAGGTTGAAATGGCCTTGCGGCCGAAAGACCTTGGCAACATTGACATACAACTCCACATGAACCGCGGCGAACTCCAGGCCAGCTTCAGCGCCAGCCACCCAGCCACCCGCGACCTGATTTCGGAGGGTCTGCCCAAGCTGAGGGAGGTATTGGCTCAGCTTGGCATGGAGGTTGCTTCTGTTGATGTTAACGTAAGGCAAGAGTCGCAACATGGCGGAAATTCGACACCTGGCAAGCAGTCTTCAGGTGTCGCCGGGGTCGGTTCCCGACGATCGGCAACTGAAAGCCCCGCCCCAAGCACCTTGCCTCCCGCACGCAGCACCGCTGGCTCGAGTGATGGGTTGGATGTGTTGGTGTGATAGACCTGAACAAGACGTTTTAGACAGTTGGAGGATGTGATGGCTGAAGAAGCTGCAGCAGCACCAGAAGAACAAGCGGAA